>NZ_JBCODG010000066.1:0-27214 GCF_040928965.1 Bacteroides sp. 2201st1_D9_2201SCRN_220225
ACAAAGCCCGGGCTTGAGAAAGTCTGGGCTTTGCGCATAAAAAGAGGCTGTGTCAGCATTTTGACACAACCTCATTTTTATTTAGCCTGCGGCTTCCTTGCCGGCCGCAGGCTTTCTTCTTTCCATCAGCCGGTCCATGTCCGAGGATATCTTCCGGTCGGTGACCTGGGCGTAGACCTGCGTGCTGTCGATATTCGTATGGCCCATCATCCTGGCGATGCTCTCTATCGGAATGCCCGCGGTCAGTGTCAGGGTCCCGAACGAATGCCGGGCCATGTGGTAGGACAGGTTCTCTTTCATGCCTAATGCCACGCCCATTCCATGTACCTCATACCAGAGGACGTCGCGGACCGGCAGCGGGAATACCGGCCTGTCGTCATCCGTGGTGTTGTAAAGCTCCAGTATCTGTCCGGCTATGGGATGCAGCGGGATGAACGCCTCCACGTCCGTTTTGGCGCGGCGGATGCGGATATACCTTCTTCCTTCCGAAGTCGTTCCGATGTGACGGGGATGGAGAGCCCTCGTATCCGCGTAGGCCAGACCGGTCAGCGAGGAGAAGATGAACGTCCTGCGTGCCAGCTCCATCATCGGGTCGGGCAGCGGGGTTTCCATCATCCGCTTCAGTTCACTGCGGCTGATATGCCTTAGTTTAGGTGTTTCTTTCCTCTCGTATGCCACGTCCTCTATCGGATTGGCTCTTAGTATTTCCCGGTCCACGGCGATGTAGATGAGCCGGTTGAGCCAGCACAGGCAGTGGTTCACGTGTCCGTTCCTGTGTCCCAGCTCCTTCTTGAGAAAGACCTTGAACGATTCGGCGAACTCCTCGGTGATGTCCGAAAAGGCGATGTCCTTCATCCCGCGGGATTCGATGAACTGCCTGAGGTTGAGCTGGGTGGTCTTCGACTGGCGGTAGGTGGAAGTGGAGTTGATCTCCTTGGAGCGGACCCTGAGCCGTTCGCGTTCCACCTCTCCGGCCTGCAGGAGGTATTCCGGTACGGAATTGGCGCCTGACACGGTGGTCTTGAGCAGTTCGGCCGTGACCACTCCCTGGTTCCTCAGCAGGTTCCCGTACGCCTCTTCCAACCGGCTGCGGAAGGCGGCAAGGCGGTTGTTCTCCCTGGCTGTTTTGATTTCACACTTCTTGCTGTCCCAGTCCCCGGGTTTGCAATAGACGCCTGTCGTGACTGCCGATTTCTTTCCGTCGATGCTGATCCGGCAGAGGACGGCGGTCGTGCCGTCCGATTTCACCTTGTTACGGTTGATGTAGAATAAGAGCTTGAATGTACTGCGCATGATAATGATTGTTTAGGGATTAAAGGATAAGTTTCAAATCGCGGGTTGCCTCGACGAACCTGTCCATGTCCTCGAACAGCTTCTTCGGGGTTACGCGCGCGTATATCTGGGTGGTCTTTATGTTGGAGTGTCCCAGCATTTTGCAGATGGTCTCTATCGGCACTCCCTCCTCGAGCGTGACCAGCGAGGCGAAAGAATGCCGTCCCATGTGGTAGACAAGGTCCTGGCTCAGCCCTGCCATCAGGCGCAGGGATTTCATATTGGCCCTGAGCGTGTGGTAGTCCTGCGGCGGGAAAAGAGTCTCGCGGGTATCGTCCCGGTATTTCTCAATCAACGCGACGGCTTCCGGAAGCAGCTTGACACGTCCGAGGTAGTCGGTTTTCTTTCGCTGGTATTTCAGCCAGAGGCTGCCCTCGTCATCCCGGAAGAGGTTCTTCCGGGTGATGCTTACCGCATCGGCATAGGCGGTGCCGGTGTAACAGGCGAAGAGGAAGAGGTCCCGGGTGATGACATGTGACCTGCGTTTTTCCGGTATCTCCAGATCACGCAGCTTCTCGAAATTCTCACGGCTGAGTGCTTTCGGTGTTGTCTCCTTCTGCTTGGGCAGCTTGAAGTGGCAGAAATGGTATTTCTCCGAGTGGCCCTCCTTGTAGGCGATGCGGCAGATCTTTTTCAAGATGGCCAGGTAGCCGCGAAGCGTGTCCACGGCATATCCCTTTTCCAGAAGGATGAAATCCTGATAGTCGCGGATGAACTGCTCGTTGAGCTGCCCGAAGACAAGGTCCGGAACCTTGAATTTCGCCTTGATGAATTCGGAAAGCGTGCGGTAGGTGAAGAGGTAGGTCGAGAGTGTGGTGGGCGCACGGTCCACACCGACACGGGCCTTCATTTCCCCGTTATGCCGGTCGAGAAGTTTGAGCAGGGTCATCTGCATGCCCGCATTGCCCTGGAACATGTCCCTGACCGCGGCGGCATCAAAATCCCTTTTTCTTTCCATGAGGGAATTGAAGGCCGAGTGTACGGCAAGCAGCAGTCTTTCTATTTTTTCATTGGTCTCCACCGCTTCCCGGCTCTTGCCGTTCAGCCGGCTCTCACGCGCGTTCCACAGCCCGGGGGTGCAGGAGAGCTTGCAGCTGAACTGCGCCATCGTGCGGTTGAGGGTGATCCGTCCCATGATCGGGGCTTTGCCGGTCTTGTCCGGCTCGCTCTTTTTCAGGTAGAGCAGCACCTTGAATTTTTCCACTTTCATAACGCTCTTTTTTAGGTTGTAAAAATACTCCTTTGAAAAGCGTCCTTTGGCATGCAAAACATTGAGAAACAGTGAATACAAATCCGCTTTGTTCTTATCGGTAAAAATTCGGTTACCTGCCGTCGTTTCCGAAACAGGCGGCTAACAGTCTGGTAACTGAAACGTCGCAATATTTTGTTTTCTTTTGCAGGTCTGTCTGTTCTGCAATTCTCGCAAAATGCTTAATTATAAACGTTTTACGTTTAATTATCGTCATTCTGTTTTTTATTGCATTTCTAAATATTACTTACACGGCGCGTCATACTTTTGCCACTTTTGCCCTGGCCAATGGTGTTTCGATAGAGAGCGTTGCTAAAATGCTGGGGCATACCAATGTTCAGATGACCCGTCATTATGCGCGTGTGCTGGACCGTACAGTGATACGTGAGATGTCACAGATAAAGATGGATTTTCATTTTTCCATGTAAGGAGAGGGTGTTTGGAATGAGCAAAGGCAGACATGAGGTTCGGATGCCTGCTCTTTCAGGAATGGCCGGAGATTGCTTCCGGCCTTTTTTATTTCATTCTGGCGTTTTCTGTCTTTTTTTGGCGGTTGCTCAACGGTTGAGTAATCAATGACCTTGTAATATCTCCGTAATATTGCACCATAAACAATAAAAACAAGGTCATTATGAATAACAGAAGAACTGCACCTGGTGGGCAGATGACCCACATGCTCAGTACCATACTCGCCAAAGTAACCAACATTGAAAAGTTACTGGCTCCTGCCATACATAACTTGCCCGACAGCGAGATACTGGATTCAAAAGGCGTGCGCCTGCTTACCAAGATGTCCGACAGGACACTTCTAAGACGTCGCAATGACGGTTCATTGCCTTTCCACCGTGACAAGGGGAAGATTTACTACCGCCGTTCGGACGTGCTGCGTGCCATGCTGCTTGAAAAAGAAGAACACTCTAAAAATAAAAGGTTATGAGAAAGATGATTAAGGTTGAAAGCGGCTCGTTCGCCGCACTCGTGAGAAGTTATAAGAAGTCCCTCAACATGTTGGCCGTGCTGCAACATATCTGCGAGGATAACTGTGTAGAACTTTCTATGCTGCCCGATGAGGTTTGTGAGCTGATCCGGCAGAGATTGAGAAGCAGCGTTTGAGCGGATGGCTGCGTTTTGCGGAAGAAGAGAACGGGATCAGGCATTATTCGATTGTGGATATAATCAATCTTAAGGATTCCATTGACTGGAAGGTTATTAACAGACAGGTGGAAAACCTTTCCTTTGAGGAAAAGGAATGACGGAGTGTCTTTCTTTCCATTACAGGCAAACTTAGGATATTTTTTCAGTTCCCTATCACAAATTCTCTTGGTACAGACAAGGATGCGGAAATCGGACAGGGGTCCCGATTTTCATATAGTCATCCCCTGTCCGGGCATTCCGGTTGATTGCGGCAAGCCGGTTGCCGAGTATCTCCACGTTGTCTGAATCCACGCCGTCCAGTTTCAGGGGATTGGGACGGAGTCCGGTTTTCGTATCTGCTGGCATCACCTTGTTGAAATATTTCCAGTCCCTGGTGAAACTTTGGGATTTGGTCTATTTACTAAAATGCCTGACAAGTAGATGCTTGGCCCTTGCCAGCAGCTGTTTACGGGTATCGCCATTAGTATATCAGAACGGAACATACTCTATCCCCAGCTCTCTGCACCGCTGAATTTCATCGTTCTCCAAATCCCGTGCCATCCAACGATAAGTAATCCTGAGTTCACCAATTGCCTCATAAAAGAGCTTCTGTACATGAAATCGGTCATTGGTCATAGTGGTGTTGGGAAAAGTCGTTCGGACAGTCCGTATCATGGTCGGTGAAAAATTTAAAGTGACTTCTTTGACCGTCTTGCGCTTGGAGACATGAATCATTTCAAGTACCTTTATGACCTCTTCAGACTTTGTGCCACGTATCATGGCCACAAGGTTGCCTCTACCACTACGGTCTGCACGGTTGGTGACAACAGTATATAATTCTCCGCAGCTCAAAGAAGTCTCGTCAATACAAAGGCAGGGACCTATGTTCTGTTTGAACAGGACATATTCTGTGGCATGATCCAACAGGTCCCACTCTCTGTATGCGCTGATAAACCCCTTGTACTGTGAAGTCAACTGTTTACCGTTTACACCATAAGCCTCTGCTATGGAGCTTATGTAGGACGCCGTAGTTTTAATCTTCTTTTAGAAAAGCAACGAACTCGGGAGTAAGTTTCGTTCCTTCGGCTGTAAGATCATCGTAGGTATAGGAAAACGTTTCCCCGGTAGTTTTGTCATACCAGCGATAATGTCTTACGTGGAGATAAACAGGCTTGCCGCAAAGAGGAAAGTTCTGAATAACTTTCTCACCAGTAGAGCCATGCGAAATCACAGTTCCACTCTTGTAATCGGAACGTTCCAAGTAGTGTTTTTCATCAAGCCAGACCTCGATTTTGACAGAGTCGTCATGCCAACCGGAGATATCGAAATACTCCATTAAAACTTTGGGAAAGATGACTCGGAGTAACTTATTGTAGGTTGTGATTGGAATTCATTAGATTGTTGTTTTGAAAATATGACAGCAAAGATAGATTACTTTAGTCTATTAACATAACATACCCAAAGGGTTTTCGGACTGACCCCGTATTTGGCTTTTAAGCCACAAGTCACTCGTAAGTCTGTTTAACATAAAACTACGGTTATGCATCTCCGTTGTCACACGAGGATAGCCATAGCGTTCCTTATGCTCATGAAAAATCAGTTTAATCGATTCCTTTTCATTAGCATACCTGTCAGCGGTTTTAAGGCGCTTTAGATGGTAATAGAACACTGAACGAGCCATCTTTCTTTACTCCAATAGCAAGTCAAGAGGATAATCCGATCTTAGTTTGTCGATGGTCCGCGCCCATTTAGAAGTGCTTGGCCTTTCTTTGCCTCGACTAAGGCCTTCGCTTTTTTAAATAGTACGTTCTTCGCTCTCAGACGGAGATTTTCAGCCTGAAGCTTCTCAAGTTCAGTTTGCGGTTCTTTTTTCTTTGGGCGTCCCATAGGGTTTTTCAGTGGTCTCCTCGGCGTTTGGACGGTTTAAGAGCCTCATAACCATACTTGCGTACTGTGCTGCCCCGGCGTTGTAGTACCGTCTTGTCAATTCTGTATTCTACTCTTATATGGGCCAAAGATACACCTTTTTCTAATATTAAATGTACGACTTCTTCCTTTAATTGAACCGTAGGGCGGCAATGTGGTTGTTGTTCCAGTTCGGAACGGCCATATTTGTCCCACATTCTCACCCATGTCAATATCTGAGTTTTATTGATATGACACTCTCTCGACAAGTGAGCTATTGCTTCTTCTTGTTTTACCCGGCTAACGATGATGAGCCGTTGTTCATAACCGTACTTCATAAAAAACATCTCAAAAGTTTGGTGTCTAACTTTTGGGGTGCACTTCATTTTGAGATGGCCTCTTTTTTCTTTTTTGTAGATATTATAAAAAGTACTATTTTTGTGTCGCAATTGGGGTGTGTTACAAACCTTAGGTCTTGTTATGTTGAAATGTTGGTTACTTGTATATCATTTATTATTCAGATATTGTTCTTCTTTTGGGTATCTCCGATTAACGCTCAAGAGTATAAGTTTAATACTTTGGGAGTGGAGGACGGTTTGTCTCAGATAACAGTCAGTGATATCTGTCAGGATGAGAAATCTCGCATGTGGATTGCTACGTTGGATGGCTTGAACTGTTATGATGGTAATCAAATTAAGGTTTATAATCATTTTCACAACGATTCTGTCAGTTATGGTAATCTATATGTTAGTCAGATGATAGAAGACGGTCAGGGAAGTTTGTTCTTATTGTCTTCCACCGGTATTTTTCAATTCGATTTAAATACAGAAAAATATTATTTGTTACCCGTTACTGCTCCTGCTACTTTAGCCAAGGGAAAACACGGTGTATGGGTGGTAGAAGGTGGAAAACTGTTTTTATATGATAAGCATTCCAAGCGTTTGCAGCGGATGTACGAAGACCTTCAATTGGCTGATACCGGTTCATCTATGGTGGAAGGTATGGACGGTTCTTTGTGGATTGCTTTAAAAGATAAAGGCGTAGTGCAGGTTGACTCCTGCGGTAAAGCTACTCTTCAGTTGCCCGATATCAAAGTATTAAAGGTGATGCAAGGAAATGACCGGAATATTTGGGTAGGTACGCAAGAACATGGTGTTGTTTGTTTTAACCTGGCTGGTAGTCTGTTACAGACCTACGCGCACGACGATATGGCCAGAGCTTTGTGTCAAGATTTAGAAGGAAACATATGGGTGGGCTATCGTAGTGGTTTGAGTAAGATTGATGTAAAATCAGGAACCGTATCTTACTATCAACCTAATCCTACTAAAATAGGTTCTATGTCTAACCGCTCAGTAACCTCTCTGTATACCGATAAACAAGGTACGGTGTGGATTGGAACGTATTGGGGAGGAGTTAATTATTTTTCTCCCGCGTTTCAGCACTATATACATTTTTATGCTTCAGAGAAAGGTTTGTCATTCCCGGTAGTGGGAGCGATGGCTGAAGATAGAGCTGGAAATATCTGGATATGTACTGAAGGTGGAGGATTGGATATGTATCAGCCTCGTTACAATACGTTTCAACATTTTAATTCCCTTACAGGACATCGTTTTAGTACCGATTATCTGAAAGATATTGTGTATGATGAGGCTTATAATTGTTTGTGGATTGCAGCCGATTTTACCAACAAATTGAATTGTTTTCATTTGGAAACCCATAGGAATGAACAGTTTACCTTGAACGATTCGCAAGCCAGCATTGTAGGTGATGCCTTGTTTGCCTTGGCAGATACACCGCAGAAATTGTATGTAGGTACCACGTCGGCGGTAGCCAGTTTGGATAAGTTGACAAAGAAAACCGATATCTTGTTTCATGAAGACGAGTTGTTTACTCATAATTACAATACCCTTTTATTGGATTCCAAGCAGCGGCTATGGTTTGCTGCAGCCGAAGGATGTATGGCTTATGATATTAAAAAACGGAGTTTTCAGACTTATCGTATCCGTTTGGATAAGGAGGTACGATCTCAAAAATTTTTGGTGAATGTTATTTATGAGGACCGATATGGAGATATTTGGATAGGTACGCATGGAAAAGGATTATTCCTGTTGGATAAAAAAGACAGCCAATTTCATTTGCATACACCAGATTATCAGCTTTCAGGAAATAATATTCGTGATTTGGCGGAGACTCCTTCCGGCAATTTGCTGATTGGTACCGGACACGGGTTGTCTATGTTGGATAAGCGTACCGGTAAGATTATTAATTTTAATTCGAAGACCGGATTCCCGTTGACTTTAGTAAACCGGAAATCGTTGCAGGTATCTCGTGATGAGAATATTTATATCGGTGGTACTACGGGTATGATTGCCATCCGAGAGAATAATTTGTATTATCCTCCCAAAATATATGATCTGAATCTGACGCAATTGTATATAAACAATCAGGAGATTATAACTGGAGACGAAACCGGCATTTTGTCCGAAGCATTTGCTTATACTGACGAAATTTGTCTAGATTATACTCAAGATGTGTTTAGTATTGGTTTTGCCACTGATAATTTTTTGCATATTGGTGGAGGAGAGGTAGAATACCGTTTGGTAGGATATAAGGATGAATGGAGCGAAATTCTTTCGGGTAATTATGTTACTTATACTAATATTTCTCCTGGTCATTATAAGTTTGAAATTCGTCTGAAGAATTTTCCAGCGGTAATTCGCTCACTTACGATTACCATTGTTCCACCTTTTTATGCTACTTGGTGGGCTTACATTATCTATATTTGTGCGATATTAGCAATTCTATACATTTTGATACGTGAACATCGTCGTCGTCTGTTTTTGAAGACTTCGTTAGAGTTTGAAATGCGTGAGAAGCAGTATATAGAAGAAATGAATCAGTCAAAATTACGTTTCTTTACGAATATTTCTCATGAAATCCGAACTCCTATCACTTTGATTATAAGTCAGGTAGATTTGCTGCTGAATTCCGGAAAACTATCCACTTACGCTTATTCCAAATTATGGAATATCCATAAGAATGCGGGAAATCTGAAATCGCTGATTTCAGAATTGTTGGATTTTAGAAAGCAGGAACAAGGACTTTTAAAACTGAAGATTTCGCAATTCGATCTTTGTGATTTGCTGCAGGAGCATTTTGTCTTGTTCAAGGAATTATCAGCTAATCGGAATATTTCTTTTTCATTACATATGAATGTGCAGCATTGTATGATATGGGGAGATAGAATGCAATTGCAGAAAGTAATCAATAACTTGTTGTCGAATGCTTTCAAATATACCTCCGATGGTGGCACGATTGTGCTGGGCTTTACCGAGGAAGATATGGTCTGTCGTTTTTCTGTAACGGATAATGGTGCGGGTATCTCTGAAGAAGATTATCAAAAGATATTTGAACGCTTTTATCAGGTTGAGAATATCGGCCTGTATGGAGGAACGGGTATTGGACTGGCTTTAACTCAAGGTATTGTGAAGGCACATAAAGGAGAGATAAACGTGAAAAGTCAACTAGGTAAAGGTTCTTGTTTTCAAGTCACCTTAAAGAAGGGAGATGCTCATTTTGACGTTTCGGTAGCTCGAATCGAACCTGAACAAAATAAAGAATATATCTATCACTCAGAAGAGCGAGAGGCGTTGGTTGAAGAAGTACGTACTTCACAGAAAGAGAGCGGTACCACCGATTGCAAGTTATTGGTGATTGATGATAATGAAGAAATTAGAACCGTGTTAGTCGACATATTTTCTCCGCTGTATACGGTAGACACTGCCTGCAATGGCAAGGAAGGCTATGAAAAGGTGAAGACTATGCAGCCGGATCTGGTTATTTCGGATATTATGATGCCTGAAATGACAGGAATAGAACTCTGTGCTAAGATTAAGAATAATATAGAGACTTGCCATATTCCGGTAGTACTTCTTACTGCCTTAGGTGCACCCGAGAGAGAGTTGGAAGGATTGAGAATTGGTGCAGATATTTATGTGGTAAAACCGTTTAATATGCGTAGGCTGGTGATGCAGTGTAATAACTTGATAAATACAAGAAGGATGCTGCAGAATAAGTATGCTCATCAATTAGATAATAAGATTGAAAAAATAGCTACGAACGAATTAGACCAAAAGTTCATTGAACAAGCTATACAAGTGGTGGAGAGAAACATGGAAAACCCGGAATTCACGGTTGATGTCTTTTCTAAAGAAATGGGCGTAGGACGTACAGTCTTGTTCCAAAAGATAAAAGGTATAACGGGACATACGCCAAATAATTTTATCATGAATTTGCGTCTGAAGAAGGCTGCTTATCTCTTGTTGAATGCTTCGGAATTGAACATTTCTGATATTGCTTATCGCTTAGGATTTGGTAATCCCCAATATTTTAATAAGTGTTTTAAGGAACTATTCAGTGTAGCTCCTACACAATACCGAAAGATACAAAATACCCCTTCTGTACCCCCTGAGAAGTGATTATAGCCTCTCATTTGAATGATTAGACCTTATCTTGCGAACGATTGGATAGGGTGACGTGTACTTAGATAATTTATTTTTGCATGGTTGAATTACATCTGCTAGTGTAGGTGTGTTCAGGTATTCATTGTGTGTTGTGTTCACAAGAATAAAACCTTATTTATTAACCAATATAAAAACAATTCTAGTTATGAAAAAATTACTAAAAAGAACAGAAGATCGGTTGTTTCAATCGTTCCTTTTGTTGTTCTTGTGTCTCTTTTTCTTAGCTAGTCCAACTTATGCACAAGGTGGATTTGCTGTGAAAGGAGTAGTGGTAGACAAAACAGGATTTCCTCTGCCGGGAACTAACGTAATGGAAAAAGGAACTACTAACGGAACCATTACCGATTTGGATGGTAACTTCTCATTAACGGTCGCAAAGAAAGGTGCTACACTGGTTGTTTCTTTCATTGGTTTTGATACCAAAGAAGTGGTCGTAAAAGACAAGAACCTGAACATTACTTTGGAAGAAGATTCCAAATTGTTGAATGAAGTAGTTGTAGTAGGTTATGGTACTATGAAGAAACGTGATGTAACCGGTGCTATTACTTCTATTTCTAGTGAGGCGATTGAACAGAAGATGGCTACGAACGTATTCGAAGCATTACAAGGTACTACAGCCGGTGTACAGGTTGTTTCTGGTTCTGGTCAGCCGGGTGAGTCTTCTTCTATTAAGATTCGTGGTACTTCTACTTTCTCTGCTGAAGGTGTGACTCCGCTTTATATCGTAGATGGTGTGCCTTTGGAAAGTATTGATGGTATCAATACGAACGATATTACTTCTATGGAAATCTTGAAGGATGCGGCTTCTGCGGCTATTTACGGTTCTCGTTCTGCCAATGGTGTGATCATCATTACTACTAAGAGTGGACAAGAAGGCAAACCCCGTATCGATATCAAGTATAATCACTCTTGGGGTAACCTGTCGCATAAGGTAGCACAGGCTAACCGGAAGGATCGTTTGGCCTACGACTACGCTCGTAAGGAATATTTTGAAATCTATGGAGGTGGTAAACCCAATGAAAGTATTGATATTCTCGATGATCCTTTGAATGCTTTCTTTAATGTAGATAATGATTACCTGGATATGATTACTACTACTGCACAAAAAGATCAGGTGGATGTCAGTGTTGGTGGTGGTACGAAGAAATTGAAGTATTTCATCAATACAGGTTATTATAATGAAAAAGGTATTATTTCAAATACGGGTTTCCAACGTTTGAATACACGTATTAACTCAGATTATTCTCCGACAGATTGGATGAATATGGGCAGCCGTATTTCATTAACCTACTCTAAGAAAAAAGGTTTGGATGAAGGTCAGTTGTTGAGTGCTGTATTGTCTCGTCGTCCTTATTTCAATATTGTTTATCCTGACGGATCATTAGTTGGTGTATTTAATGGTCAGAAGAATCCGATTGCTCAAATTAACTATACTACAGATTTTACAGATTCGTATAAGGCAAACTTCTTCCAATTCTTTGAAATCAAGTTTAATAAGTATTTGAAGTTTAGAACTAATATCAATGCGAACTTCTACTTGGATAAGCGTAAAAAACTCGAACCGAGTTTGATTACTGACGAATGGCAGAAGCAGAATAAGGGCTATTCTTATAACTATTTGAACTGGAACTGGATGAATGAAAACTTCATCACTTATGCTCGTAAGATTAAGGGTCATAACTTCAGTGCCATGCTCGGTGTCAGTGCACAACAGTGGCGTTATGAAAACGAAACATTTGTGGGTATGAATTCTTCTACTGACTTTATTTATACCATGAATGCATTCTCTGCCAATCTGGACTTATCGGCTACAGGCTCTACATTGACCAACCATTCTATGGCATCTGTCTTTGCTCGTGTTACTTACGACTATAAGGGTAAATATTTGTTCACAGCCAATATGCGTCGTGACGGTTCTTCTCGATTTGCCAAAGAAAACAAGTGGGGCAACTTCCCTTCAGTATCTGTGGGATGGCGTTTCTCTGATGAAAACTTCATGAAATTTTCTAAGAAATTCCTTGAAGATGCTAAGATTCGCGTAAGCTACGGTATTACAGGTAACGAAGCAATCGGTAATTACGATTATATCTATTCTTATTCACCGAACTCTATTTATGATAATATCGGTGGTGTGATTCCTACCCGTATCGGTAAAGATAACTTGAAATGGGAAGAAACTAAGCAGTTCAACTTAGGTCTCGATTTGAACTTCTGGAATAGCCGATTAACGATTACTGCCGACTACTACGATAAGTATACAGATGGTTTGCTGGCTAATTATCAGTTACCAAAGGAATCAGGTTTTGCTTATATGAAAACCAATGTGGGTGAGATGAGCAACCGTGGTTTTGAAATAGCCGTATCGGGTGATATTATCCGTAGCAAGGATTGGAAATGGAATTCTTCTTTCAATATTTCTCGTAACGTAAACCGTATTGAGAAATTGTCAGAAGGCAAGGCTTATATGGAAGGTGATATCTGGTGGATGCAGGAAGGTGGTCAGGTAGGCGACTTTTATGGCTTCAAGAATGCAGGGGTATTTGCATATGATGAATCTAATGCGTTTACTGATAACTGGGAACAACTGACTCCGGTATTTGAAAATGGTGTATTCCAATATAAATATCTGTTGAACGGAGAAGTATATGAAGGTAATATCCAAAAGAAGAAATTACCGAATGGTAAACCCTTCCGTGGAGGTGACTACAATTGGGAAGAACCTGAAGCTAGCCGTGACGGTATTATCGATGATAACGACCGTATGGTAATTGGTAATGCTATGCCTGAAGTTACAGGTGGTTTGAATACTACATTGACTTGGAAAGACTTAAGCTTATATTTAGGTTTCTATTATTCACTGGGTGGTAAGATTTACAACGCTGCTGAACATAACCGTAATATGTTTAAATATTCTGGAACTACTCCTTCTCCGGAAGTTATTTATAACATGTGGTTGAAACCGGGTGATCAGGTTCTTTATCCGCGTCCGTATAACGATGAATACAATAACGCACGTATGGGTAACTCTTTCTATCTGGAAGATGCTTCTTTCATTCGTTTGCAGAATATTCGTTTGGCATACGATGTACCCGAAAAATGGTCTAGAAAGTTGATGTTGAAGAAATTGAATGTATATGCTTTTGTGAACAATGCATTAACTTGGACCAACTATTCCGGATTCGATCCTGAGTTTTCTACACGGAACCCGTTACAGATCGGTAAGGATTCTTATCGTTACCCAAGAAAGAGAGAATTTGGTTTAGGATTTTCTGCTAACTTTTAATTGAGAATACTATATGAATAAGATTAAATATTATGTAGGAGCTATATGCTTGGCTCTGTCTTTAAATAGCTGTTCGGATTTTCTGGATGAAGAACCGGTGAGCGAAATTCCTGCCGACAAGATGTGGCAGACTGCCCGCGATGCGAAAGCTGGTGTGAATGAAATTTATGGTTTGTTACGTACTACCCTTCGTGAAAACTATTTCTATTGGGGCGAATTCCGTTCTGATAATGTAGCACCGGGTGCTCCAGTAATGGCCGATCAGGCTCGTGTCATCAACAATTTGATGTCTACGGATGAGAGTTGTGCTAGATGGACTAATCTTTATCAGATGATTAATCAGACTAACCTGGCTATCAAGTATGTACCTCAGATTAGTATGCCTGACGTATCTGACCGTAATGACTATTTAGGTCAGGCTTATGCCTTGCGTGCCTTAGCTTATTTCTACGCCATTCGTGTGTGGGGTGATGTGCCTTTGTTTACTGAACCTACTGAAAAGTATTCTGATGCTATCTATAAAGCACGTACCGATAAGAATGAGATTATCGATCAGGTGATTTTACCCGATTTGAAGAAAGCCGAGAAACTGATTAACCGTAATAAGAATTTTGAACGTAAGCGTATTTCAATCTGCGGTGTATGGGCTATTATGGCGGATGTTTACATGTGGAAGAAAGAATATAACCTGGCTGATCAGACCATTGAAAAAATGGCTTCTATTCAGTCGAAGAAAGGCGGCCGTTTTGTAGACTTCGAACCTAATCTGCAAGCTTGGCATACTATGTTTACAGAGGAATTGGTAAATAAGCCTTCAGATAATACACCGGAAAACGATGAATATAATACGCGTGAATTTATCTTCTTGATCCATTTTAATATGGATGAAGTAGGTACGAACGGTTACAGCTACATGTATCAGTGGTTTTCTGGTTCTGGTAACCGTGCTGCGGTAATGTCTGATCAGTTTATGGACATTTTTAATGCTGATGACATGAAGGGCGACTTGCGTAAAGACTTTATCGTGAAAGATTATCAGGAAGGTTATGAATTACGCAAATATATGTCGGGTGATATCAGTAACTCATTGAATAAAACTTGTGAGGTAGGTTATCCTATTTACCGTTATTCTGACATGATGTTGCTTCAAGCAGAAGCTCGTGCCCGCATGGGTAAATGGGGTGAAGCTTTGGAATTGGTGAAGCAGATTCGCGATCGTGCAGGATTACAGACATTGACCGAAAACGATTTTGCATCAGAAGATGAACTGGTTAATTATATCCTACGTGAACGTCAGGTAGAATTGGCAGGCGAAGGTCGTCGTTGGTTCGACTTGTTACGTACTGGTCAATGGAAAACCGTGATGCAACCGATCAATGGGTTGTGTAAGGATGGTAATGAACTTTTCCCAATCCACTATTCTCACATCATTGAGAATCCCAATATTGTGCAGAATGAATATTATGGAAAGAGTAACAATTAAAAAGAACTGTAACAATGAAAAAAACATTATTATATAAGGCACTGTTGGCATGCTGGGCAATTTTGGTATTGGCTAGCTGCGACTTGGATTTGCAGAAAAACTATGACTATGAATCATCCGTAGCCGATCCTCATGTAAAGGTTACTGCTTGGGAATTTTTCCAGAATCATAAGGAAACTTTCTCGGAATTAATTAAAGCTATTGAGTATACAGGTTTGCAAGATTATTACACACAAACAGAATCGATGTATACTTATCTAGCATTGAATAATACCGCTATGGCTAATTATCGTGAAAATGTATTCCCGGGTACTGCGTCTATTACAGAATGTGATAAGGAAACCGTGAAAAATATGCTGCTTTATCACATTGTAGATGGTGAGTATAGCTCTTATGGTCAGTTACAGGTAGAAGCTATGTTTGTATTAACCATGCTGTCGGGTGAAAATGGTTTGATGACGATGTCTGTGTGGAAAAATCCCTGGCAGGCTGCTGTAGGTAAAGTTTTGGTGAACGAAACTGGTAGCAATGGCCATTCTCCTCAGCGCAAGGCTAAGACTAGCAACATTCTTCCTACCAATGGTGTAATCCATATTTTTGAAGATTATTGTTATTACAAAAAATAATCCGTATTACATTTAAATGAGATAATTATGATTCGTAAATTATATACCCTTTTATTGATTGGGCTTTGCTTGAATCTGGTGGCTTGCAGCGATGATAATGATAACATCGATCCGAATGCTGCTGCTCCGGTTGTTAAATTCCCGATGGAACAATTAGATATTGACTTAAACCTGGTAGACAACTTACCCGTGGTGGCTGTCATCAAGTCACAAGCTGGTTTACAGCAAGTGGATATGAAGATTCAGACTGCAGAAGGTATCATTGATTATAAAACTGTTACTGAATTTTTTAATCCGAATTCTTATAGTTTGTCTGAACAGATTGAATACGGTTCTAATTATCAGTCTTTCATAATAGAGGCTATTGATAAGTTGAATAATCAAGTAGTGGGTACACTGCCTTTTGCTATCACAGATGTTAAAGAACGTCCGGTTATTACCTTTAACCCAGAAGAGATTGTGTATGATGAAATGGATGAAAATCCGGTAATTCCCCGTACTACTTTTCAGATTAATTCTGAAGCTGGTTTGAAACAGGTAGAGATGTTCCTGGTGACAATAAATGGTCAGGAAAATAAAGGTACTGCTATACTCAATGGCGAACATGAATACTCGTTCGACGATATGATTAATTATAAGGAAGGTGACAAGGGATTCAAGGTTAAAGCAGAAGATGCTTATGGTAATGTTACTATTTCTACCTTGCCGGTTACCTATCGTACTGTTCCGGGTCCGGTATTAACCTTGAACGATCAGGTTGTCTTTGCTGAAACCGGTGTAAAGTCGGGTGTTTCTATGCACGTTGAATCTGTAAAAGGTTTGCAGGAAATTGTGATTTATCGTATCGAAAACGGCAAGGAAGTAGAAGCTTATCGTGAAAAGATGCATGGTGAGAAGATACTGGATTATGCACCGAAGTTCGACTTTACAGCTGCCACTACGCAAGTGAAGGTAGTTGTATCGGATGGCCGTCAGGATAAGACAGCTGAAAGTTTGGTAAAGGCTTATGTCAATATGGATGTGGCGACTTTATATGTAGGTAGTCAACAGTTAGCGAATACTGCGCATGATAAATATCCCGATGCCTTTGGATTGGTTTCTTTGAAGGATTTGAAGACTTACTCCATTGACTATGCGTTGTCTTCACCGGAAAATGCCAAGAATGTGGACTTTAAGCTTTATTGCTTTGGTGGTCAAGCTGTTCCTCGTTTGTATTCTATGGATGATACAGAAAAAGATGGCGAATACAAGGCATCTTCAGGAAACTTGAAGAATATCCAGGCTAGGAATATGACTCGTTTCACGACTCTTCCTAATTTTGATTATGAAAATGCTACTACCGAGTCTATTTCTAAGATTTCTTCTGACCTTATTAAGATTTCCAAACTTACTCCGATTAAGGCAGGTGATATAGTAGCCTTCCGTACCGGTGGCTCTTCTGCAGCAGGTGGAGATAGAATCGGTGTGATGAAGATCGTGGATATTACAGGTCCGAAAGAAGTTAATCCGGGTATTGCCAATGCTTGTGTAATGACCGTTGAAATTAAGTTCCCTAAAAAGAAATGATTAGCTAATGTAAAATGATTAGATTGTAAGGGTTATGGGACGATGGAACCAGGGATGGATAGGTTTGCTTTGTTGGGCTAGTTGCAGATGGAGTATTTGGGCTTGTTCTTCTTCAGCGGAAATAGAAGAAAGCAAACTGGAAATCATCCAACCTTCGCAGCCTGACAAGCAAGAATATACCTATCATCCTGTGGAATATCGGAAATGGCAAAGCGGAAACTTCCAGTCATGGTCTACTCAGGATTCTCGTGAAACGCGTACTATAGATGGTATGAACTGGTATCAGCCAACTGTACAGCATGCACAGACATTCTGGGGAGGAAGAACTAATTTGCATCCCACGTCAGTTATCGGTAAAAAGGGCTTCTTTCGAGTAGCTACTTGTGAAGGACGCTCCTTTTTACTCGATCCTGATGAAGGCGCCTTTTTGATTCATGGCATTCAGCATGTACGACCTGGTACTTCATCGGCTCAACAGCAAGCTCTGCAGCGAAAGTTTGGCAGTGTGGTTCGATGGAGTGAAGAAACCGGTACATTGCTTTCGGTCAATCATTTTAATTATATCTCCTATGGTTCAAAGCGGGTAGAAGCTTTTCCGCCTGAACCCCGGATACCTTTGTTGAATCCGTCTTCCCGTAAGATGGCGTATGCAGAGAATCTGCATTTGTTAAGCTCTTTTATGTGGGATATGAGCAAGAATCTGGGTTATGCATTTGAGGATAATAAGTATAACCGTCTGGTACTTCTATTTGAGCCTACGTTTACATCGTATATAGATGAATTGACTCGTGAGAAAGTACGTTTTTATGTGAAGGCTGACGATGCCTATTATGAAGGAAAGAAATATACCAATACGGAAGGTGGAGGATGGTTAGTACGTACCCAGCAACATCGCGGAGAATTCTATCAGAATTTCTGTTTGCGTTTATTAGAATCTAGACGTTGTGTCGGTTGGGTACATTTTGAATACAATGATGCTGTAGATACCAATAAGGGAGTTGTTTCTTTGGACTATGAGCCTTATGTTTCTTATCTGGAGCAAGTGTCACAGTTGAATCAGCAAGTTCATTCATTAGTAGATTATTATGATAAAAGAAAAAATAAATAGAAATATTAAAAATACGATAACCATGAAAAAACTTAGTTTGTTAGCAGCTTTTTGGGGATTGATGATAGTCTTGGGCGCTTGTTCAGACGATGAGAATTCTATTCCGGAGCAAGATAAACCTATGGTAGAGATACCTGAAAATGCCTATGTGTTGGCTGAACAGTCCAGACATGCCATTGTTATTAGAGATGCCAATACTCAACAGAATATTTGGAGTTGGGATCCTTATACTGCAAAAGTGCCTGCCGCACATCAGCGTTGGTTTGTGAATCCCAGTGAAGTAAAACCGGTTTATAACAGACGGTATATTCTGATGACGGCTTCGGGCGGTGCGGTAGCATTAATTCGTATTGCCGACCATAAACTGATGTTCTATGGTAATTGCGGTCAGAATCCTCACTCTGCAGAATTATTACCGGATGGTAATATTGTAACAGCTGAATCTAAATCGGGTGAAATCAATACGTTTGTAGTCGATACTGTGAAAGTATTTGGCGTGAAAGCCAATACCGTTAAATTAGGTAATGCGCATAATGTGGTATGGAATAAAACCAGAAATTATCTGTATGCTTCGGCTACCATTAAAGGCGGTGTCACAGCTTTGTTCCGTTTTAAATATAATGGTGACCGTATGAAACCTAAATTGACTAACCAAAAGCGTATTTATACGTTTGAAAATGAAAGTGGTGGTCATGACTTGTTCCCGGTATATGGTGAAGCTGATAAATTATGGTTTACGGCGACTTCAGCTGTTTATAAGTTTGATGTTTCTACTGAGACTCCTACTTGTGAAAAAGTATTCGATTTGCCGGGTATTAAGAGCGTATGTAATGGCCCTCAAGGAGTCCTCATGCTGAAACCTACGGAAGAATGGTGGGCTGAAGGTTTGGTGAACGAACAAGGTGAAGCACTCTTCAAGATGAAAGGTGCTAAGATTTATAAAGGTCGCTGGATGATAGACAATACTTTCAGCTATCCTGAACAACATGATTGGGTCGTATCAGAATAACCGACTTTTGCTAATTAATAAGATATCATTTTTATGAGATGCATTCTTCTTTTTATAAGTATGTTTTCTGTTCTCTGCTTGAGTGCTCAGAATGGGAAAAAAGTGTATGCCGATTTTCATGGTGTACGTTATACCCGTCAGCACGATGGTAAGTTGGGGCGTTGGGAAATGTATGCAAATACCGAAAAATCAAGTACCGGCAGGAAGACTTTGTGTTATAATGCCGACTTGATTGGCGACGAAGGAAGACATGAGATTGCGGCTGTAGCTTATCCGTTAGTGGGTATGCAGTCAAATCTGGATCCCGACTATATTGAATATCAGATTTTGTCGGCTAAGGCAGCTAAAATCGATGGATTCTTTATAGAGTGGGGCTTCTTTCCGCACGAGAACGATATACTTTTGCGTGCCATGCAGAAGGTGGCTGAGAAGTATGATTTTGAAATTGGTGTGAATTGGTGTGATGGTTGGTTGTATTATGACTGGATAACTAAAATTTATCCGGAAATCAATAGCCGTGAGACGAAGACCGAATATATGGCTAAATGTTATCAATATTTGGTGGATAGCGTCTTTACAGGCTCTACAGCACCTATTGTAAAAGGCATGCCGGTGTTCTACCATTTTGGTCCCGGAGCTACTGCCGATGAATATCGGAAGGTCCTGTCTATGGTAAAGTTGCCGCAAGGTATGAAGCAGCCGGTTACATTGCGCCGTTGGGCAGATTGGGGTAAACTGGAGAATAACCAATACGTACCAGTAACATATAGCGAAAAAATGGAAGCTTGGAAAGCTTTGGGGGAAATTCCTACTGCCTGGCTTCCGGCGCGCGTGCGTGCAAGAGACCAGGAACACGCAAAATGGGATAATTATGCTACTCAGGAAGATATTCTGGCATTTATGACTCCATTCCGTGATTCCATTTGGCACAGTAATAATCCGATGTATACTATCAAGTCTGGTTTTGCTATGCCGGGAATGGACAATAGCGGTTGTGCCGGTTGGGGACGTGGACATTTCTTTTATATGCCTCGCAATAATGGTGAAACTTATGAAAGTATGTGGAAATATTGCATGGCTGAAAAAGATAGTCTGGACATGATGTTTATAGCTTCTTGGAGCGATTATACAGAAGGTCATGAAATAGAACCGACGGTTGAAAACGGTGACCGCGAATTACGTATCACTTTGAAATATGCAGCCGAGTTCAAGGGTGAAACTGCCGATGAACGTGGTTTGGCTTTACCGCTTATGTTGTTTCAATTGCGTAAAGAAGCTCGTTTCATGGAACATCTCAAGATGGATTTTACAGCTTGTCATCGCTCATTGGATAAGGTAGGTCAGTTAATCAGCCAAGGTCGTTATCCGATAGCTATTGGTTTGATGAACCAGATTCAAAAAGATATTCAGCAGGCTAAATCGATGATGAAGGTCGATATGAAACGTCTGCGTGAGTCGGATATGGGCATTAAGGGTAAACGTAAATCGGGTGGTTATTCAGCCAAGCAGAACTTATCTATTTCTTTGCCGAAAGAGTTGGTAGGTCAGTTACAGCGAAACCATTATGTAGGTTATCTGTATTTTGAATACTTAGATAACGGTAATGAACCGCTTTTCATTCGCTCCTCTACTACACGCACACCGAAGGAACTCTTTAAGATTGTGGGTCGTATTCGTACGGATAATACTGGCGAATGGAAGAAAGCTAAAATAGAATTGTATAAAGACAATATTGTGAATGGATTCAATATGCCTACTTTCTATATGAAAGGTAATGTGATAGTTCGCAATTTGTCACTGGGTTATACCATCTATTCAGTTAAATAGAATATCAATTATTAGTGTATTTTTTAATGATGAAGAAAATTTTCTCTCTTTTTGCCATGTTTTTGGTCGCGGTATGCTTGCATGCGCAGCAGCGTGTGGTATATACAATCAACGATGGATGGAGATTCGCGAAAGGTTCTCCTTTTGAAGCCCATCTTACGAGCTGTGATGATTCTTCTTGGGAGACCGTTCATATTCCTCATACTTGGAATGCCAAGGATGCGGATGATGATCAGGCAGGATTTTATCGCGGACCAGCTTGGTATCGCAAGCGTTTGTTTGTAGATAAGAGCCAGGAAGGACGTCGAGCTGTGATATATTTTGAAGGGGCTAACCAGGAAGTGCAAGTGTATCTGAATGGTCAGTATTTGGGCGCTCATAAAGGTGGTTATACACGCTTTTGTATGGATGTTACTTCGCACTTGTGTTATGGACAGGAAAACCTCTTGGCTGTATGTGTAAATAATGTGTATAATCCCAATATTCCACCTTTGTCGGCCGACTTTACTTTCTTTGGGGGTATTTATCGGGATGTTTACCTGCAGTTTATGAATCCGGTGCATCTGGCTACCAACGATTATGCTTCATCTGGTGTTTATATTCGTACGCCAGAGGTAAGTAAAACTACTGCTTCGATAGAGGTAACGGCTTTGCTGACGAATGAATTGGATAAGCCGCAGGAGGTGATTGTAGAAAATGTGATTTGTGATGCCAGCGGTAAAGAAGTCAAGAAGCATCAGATGACTTGTTGTCTGTTGGCAGGCGAAACAAAGACAACTGTAGCCAAGAAGATTAAGATGGAATCTCCCCGTTTATGGGATATTGATGATCCTTATCGTTATTTGGTTTATACTCGTATTTTTGATAAGAAAGGCGCACTGTTGGATGAAGTTGTGAATCCTTTAGGATTTCGTTGGTTTGCATTCGATTCAGAAAAAGGTTTTTTCCTGAATGGTAAGCATCGAAAATTGGTGGGTACCGCTCGTCATCAGGATTATTTCCAACAAGGAAATGCTTTGCGTGATGAGTTGCACGTACAAGATGTGTTGCTATTAAAGGAAATGGGAGGTAATTTCCTGCGCGTATCTCATTATCCACAAGATCCCATTGTGATGGAGATGTGTGATAAACTGGGTATTGTTACTTCTGTAGAAATTCCTTTGATCAATGCGGTTACCGAAACCGAGGAGTTTCTGACGAATTCTGTAGAAATGGCTAAAGAAATGGTACGTCAGGATTTTAACCGTCCTTCTGTAATGATTTGGGGATATATGAATGAAATCTTCTTGCGCCGTCCGTATACCGAAGGTAAGCAACTGAAAGATTATTATCATTTTACAGAAAAGGTAGCGCGTGAATTAGAAGCTACTATCCGTCAGGAAGATCCTTCCAGATATACCCTTATGGCTTATCATAACGCTCCTCAGTTCTATGAAGAAGCTCACTTGACAGAGATACCCATGATTTTGGGATGGAACTTGTATCAGGGCTGGTATGAACCCGATATCAATAAATTCCAATGCTTGCTCGATCGTGCGCATCAGGTATATAAAGGTAAAATACTGATGGTAACCGAGTATGGCCCAGGTGTAGATCCTCGTCTGCATTCTTATCAGTCAGAGCGTTTCGATTTTTCACAGGAATATGGGTTGAACTATCACAAGCATTATATAGCAGAGATGATGAAACGTCCGTTTGTGGCAGGTTCTAGTTTGTGGAATTTGAATGATTTCTATTCAGAATCTCGTATTGATGCTGTGCCTCATGTGAATAATAAAGGAGTAGTTGGACTAAACCGAGAAAAGAAGGATACTTATTTATTCTATCAGGCTGCTTTATGTAAACGTCCTGTTTTGGCTATAGGTAACCGTGAATGGAAAGCTCGCGGGGGCGTAGTAAATACTTCAGAAAGGGCATGTAAGCAAGCCGTTCCGGTATTCTCGAATGCTAAAGAAGTAGAATTACTGATTAATGGCCGTAGCTTGGGAGTGAAAGCTGTAGAAAATGGTTCTGCTATTTTCGAAGTACCTTTTGTAAATGGCTTGAATCAACTGAAAGCAACAGCTGTAGTGGGTAATTCTGTGGTAGAAGATTGGCTGGAGGTCTGCTTCCAATTGGTAGCTGCTGACTTAAAAGAGTATGGAGCTGATTTTACGGAAATGAACATCATGTTAGGATCACCCAGATATTTTGAAGACCGTACAGCGCAAGTGGCATGGATTCCTGAGCAGGAATATAAACTGGGTAGCTGGGGATTTGTAGGAGGGACGCCTTACCGACGTAAAACGAACTTTGGTTTTATGTTAGGTTCGGATATTGATATCTTCGGTACGGATATGAATCCTATTTTCCAGACTCAGCGAGTAGGTATCCAATCGTTTAAAGCCGATGTGCCCGATGGTGAGTATTCTGTATATTTATATTGGGCTGAATTGGATTCCAATAAGGAGAAAGAAGCATTGGTCTATAACTTGGGAGCAGATGTGGGACAGATTTTGGCTGGTAATCGTAGCTTTGGTGTGTCTATCAATGGAATGCAGGTATTGGACGATTTCAATATCGCTCGCGACTATGGTTATGCCCGTGCAGTTGTTAAGAAGTTTATTGTGACAGTGAAGAACGGAGAGGGATTGTGTGTCGACTTTCATAAAAAAGAAGGTGAACCAGTATTAAATGCCATCCGTCTGTATAGAAACTATTGATTATGGAATTAGGAAAAATGTATCGGATAGTTAGTCTGTTTATAGCTTGTTTTCTGCATATCTCTTCAGTATTGGCAGGGGGCATCAACGAGCAGGTTCCGTCTTCACTGGATTTATATGTATGCATCGGCCAGTCTAATATGGCTGGCCGGGCTACCTTGATTCCAGCAGTGATGGATACGCTGAATCAGGTGTATCTATTGAATGATAAAGGGGGATTTGAACCGGCAGTGAATCCGCTCAATCGTTATTCTACCATTCGGAAGGATATGTCTATGCAGCGTTTAGGACCGGCTTACAGCTTTGCAAGGGAGATGGTTCGCCGCACAGGCAAACCGTTGGGATTGGTGGTGAATGCGCGTGGAGGATCTTCCATTAACTCCTGGTTGAAAGGAAGCAAAGACGGTTATTATGAAGAGGCATTAGCCCGTATTCGCCAGGCTGTTCGTCAAGGCGGGGTAGTAAAGGCAATTCTTTGGCATCAAGGAGAGGCCGATTGTTCTAACCCGGAAGCTTATAAGCGAAAGCTGATAACTTTGGTAGAAGACTTGCGAAAGGATTTAAATATGCCTCAGGTTCCGTTTATTGTTGGTCAGATTTCACGTTGGAATTGGACCAAACGAGAAGCAGGAACAGAACCTTTTAATGAAATGATTAAGCAGATATCATCATGGATTCCTTATACAGACTGTGTGTCTTCTAAAGGAGTTGATTGGTATAAAGATGTTACTGACCCCCATTTTGGAACGAAGGGGCAATTATTGTTAGGGAAGCGCTATGCTAAGAAAGTATTAAAATTTAATCGATAACATAAGCACAAAATTTTATAAATATATGTTGGTGAAGCCCGTCATGGATAGTAATTATTCGTGACGGGCATTTTTTATAGGCTTATTTGGTAAATAACAGTTCGCGATATTTCGGCAAGGGCCAGATTTCATCATCTACCTCCATTTCCAGGTGGTCTATGTGGTCGCGGATACTTTCCAGATACGGACGAACTTGTTCTTCATAAGCGAAGGCTTTATCACAGTAGCTACTCATGTGATTAGCAACTTTTCGTGCTTCCGTCATTTCTCGTACCTGTATTTTAATGGCTGTTACGCGATGAGAAATTTCCCGAATCAGTTCCATACGGTCTGCGCAAAGAATTTCATATTTTTCAGGAAAGAAAGTTTCGCGAAGACTTCGTAAATTTTCCAGTAATCGGTTTTGATAAGTAGGGACATTCAGTAAATATTATAAAATTAGCCAATTAGTTCATAGACAAAGTATTGTGAATTAGTTGTTTTTTGTATCTTTAGATATTCCCCCGAAAATAAGGTTTGACGGGCAAAACGGGGGTAATTCCCCAACAAAGATATGGTTAAGATACAAAATATTTCAGAAATTCACCCTACTTTGGGCTTTCTAGAATTTGATATTCTGGGAAAATATCGCAAGAGTTTTAATGAAAGTGAGCTTGGTAGGCTTCATTCGGTGTTTCCGTTTGAGTGTATGGCAAAAGCCGCAGGCCTGTCGGAATAGCGTCTGGGTCTCAGGAACATTTTCAGTCTTTGTGCAAAGATAGCTCTTATGGTCCTGAAGGCCTACACCGGGCTCTCCGACAGACAACTGGTGGAACATCTCAACGGCAACATACACTACCAGATGTTCTGTGGAATCATGATAGACGCCGTCTTTTCCCATAACCAACTACAAGATAGTCAGTGCCATCCGTAATGAGATAGTATCCCGTCTTGACATTAACTCCCTTTAGGAGATCTATGCTTCACACGGGAAACCTTATCTTGAGAACCTTCACGTGTGCATGGCCGATGCCACATGCTACGAGAGTCATATGCGTTTCCCTACAAACATGAAGCTCCTCTGGGAAAGCCTTGAATGACTCTACAGATATATCTGCAAGCATTGCGGGGAGCTTGGCATAAGGCATCCCCGTAACAAATACAAGAGTGTGGCAGAGTTCTATCTATCCTACTGCAAGAAAAGAAAAAGGAAGGCTTCAAGGACAAGGATGCTCAAGCGCCGTATGATCAGGCTTCTTGAAAAACTCCTCATACAGAGGGATGAAATTCATAGAGAGTACGGAACCTCACTCTGGTATACACAGGATTACCAGAAACGTCTTTCTATTATCAGAAAGGTCCTTGTACAGGAAAAGGAAATGTTTGAAGGGTGGAAAGTCAGTGACTGTATCGTCAGCATTGACCGTCATTATATACGTCCCATCGTAAGAGGCAAGGAAGCCAAATTCGTCGAGTTCGGTGCGAAGGTCAACAACATACAGATAGACGGCATATCGTTTATCGAACATATCTCCTTCAAGGCCTTCTATGAGGGTATACGGCTTAAGGACTGCATCCGTATGCAGCAGAAACTCATGAATGTGAGGGTAAGATGTGTGGCTGCCGATTCCATATATGCCAATAATGCCAACAGAAAGTTCTGCACGAAATATGGGATATCCACTTCATTTGTACATAAGGGAAAGGCGGCAAAGGATGAGACATTGAGAAAGATACTCAGAAGTGAGCTGTCAAAGGAAAGAGCCATACGGCTTGAAGGCAACTTCGGCACTTAGAAGTAATATTACTCGCTCTCAAGAATAAAGGTAAGCATCTGATAAAGTACACATTGTAGTACTAAAAACTCTTCTTTACTCATTGATCGTTTCATAACTACGTTTTTGAACGCAAAGTAATAGAAGAGTTTTTAGTACTACAATGTGTACTTTATCGGATGCTTACTAACCATGAGGCTGCTGAGAATACAGCAATCATATGCTCATTATTAGCTACCTGTAAAGCACAGGAAATTACCCCAAGGGAATGGCTGAATGATGTCATAGCCAAACTTCCATATTATTTGGAAAAGGATTCTGGGAAAGATGTTCGTGAACTTTTTCCTGATGTTTGGAAGTTGGAGAAGTCTAATACGAATACAAGTGGAGTTTAAATAGAGACATTTACTGAATATCCCTTTTTATGATAATATAAAATCATTAAGTGCTTTGGTAGTATGTATTATATTATTTATGCCTCATTTATTTAAAGAAAGCGATATAGTTCTATATTTACTTTTTAACAATGCTAGTGCTTTTAGGATTTTATTGTAAAACATAAATATAAAGAGTTAAAATCATACAGAATTACTACATGTATTTTATGTTTAAAATCAGTTGATATATTGATTATTTCTTGAGAGCATTAATTAGTTCCTGAAGATTATGTGCTTTTGATATAGGACAACACCAATAAAGTGCAGATGTCCAACTAAAAGTCCAAGTACCTAAGTTCTTTGCATAATTAATTATTTCTTTCTTGGCAGCGACACCAAAAAAGAGAGGTTTATTATATTTAGATGAGTTTATAATTTGGTGAATTATAGCCAATACTTCGGTAAATTTTTACCGAAAGATTAAAAGTTAAACAATAGAACCGGCAAAAGCTGGTTCGGAAACACTA
>NZ_JBCODG010000067.1:0-27019 GCF_040928965.1 Bacteroides sp. 2201st1_D9_2201SCRN_220225
TTCAAAAAACCGTGTAATTGACTATATTTCAATAATTTCAAAGAACTATTTATCCACTTTTACGGGACAGTAGTGTAATTACATATTTAATAAATTAATTTTCCATTGCTGATCTTCTGATTTTTCACCTGTCTACGTAACACAGATGAAAATTGGAAATCAACTCAAAACAAACCGGACTTTTCTATTCATTTTCGCTATATATACTTTACCCATGTTTTTTTGATGCTACAAAATTAATATCTATATTTGAGTATCTAGTTATCCAAATTAATCAATCTGTTATCCAAATTAACCACATGCCAAAATTTAGTGCTGTTTTTTACATTTTCTCCTCTATCTCATAGAATACAGAGAATAAAATGACGAAGAATCTCTTCGCTTGTTAAGGAAAAGAGGATAAAGTCCGAATCCACTTTGACAGAGAAGAAAATATCGGTATCTTTGCAGATAACTTATAAACTTTCAGTGAAATAAACAAAAGATACAGATATGGCAAAAGAAAAAATCATCCTTACGGGCGACCGCCCCACGGGACGCCTGCATATCGGACATTATGTAGGCTCATTAAGACGCAGAGTGGAGTTGCAGAACTCCGGACTGTATGACAAGACGTTCGTGTTCATAGCCGATGCACAAGCATTGACAGATAACATGGAAAACCCGGAAAAGGTACGTCAGAACGTTATCGAAGTAGCTCTCGACTATCTGGCTTGCGGATTGGATCCTACGAAGAGTACCATCTTTATCCAGTCACAGATTCCGGAATTGTGCGAACTGACATTCTATTATATGGACCTTGTCACCGTATCGCGCCTGCAACGTAACCCGACGGTAAAGACGGAAATTCAGATGCGCAACTTTGAAACAAGTATTCCGGTGGGGTTCTTCACCTACCCTATCAGCCAGGCTGCGGACATTACGGCGTTCCGCGCCACCACCGTTCCCGTTGGCGAAGATCAGGAACCGATGATTGAACAAGCCCGTGAAATCGTACGCCGCTTCAACTTTATCTACGGCGACACATTGGTAGAACCGGAAATCCTTCTGCCTGACAATGCAGCCTGTCTGCGTCTGCCGGGTACAGACGGAAAAGCCAAGATGAGTAAGTCTTTGGGCAACTGTATCTACCTTTCCGATACAGCCGACGAGATTCAGAAGAAAGTGAAGAGCATGTACACCGACCCCGATCATCTGCGCGTACAAGACCCGGGCAAGATTGAGGGGAATACCGTATTTACTTATTTGGACGCTTTCTGCCGCCCCGAACACTTCGAACGTTACCTGCCCGACTATCCTTCTCTGGAAGAACTGAAAGCCCACTATCAACGTGGTGGTTTAGGCGATATGAAAGTGAAAGGCTTCCTCAACAATATCATGCAGGAAACGTTGGAGCCGATTCGTAACCGCCGCAAGGAATTCGAAAAAGATATTCCGGCTATCTACGATATGCTGAAGAAAGGCTGTGAAGCGGCACGCGAAACAGCCGCAGCGACATTGGACGACGTACGTCGTGCCATGAAGATTAACTATTTCGATGATGCGGAACTTATCGCAGAGCAGGTAAAGAAATTCAGCGCGGAATAATCTCCGCGCGGCAAGGCATAAAAGAAAGGGCTGTATCCGCCACCGGATACAGCCCTTGTTCTTTTCTATTTATCTGTTAGTTAGCAGATTTCACTAATACCACACGGTTCAGAATCGGTTGTCCGAACTTGTCGACACCACCATCGGCAGAAATTTTCAAGCGGTTGGCAGGGATACCGTAATCCTTTACCAAAACATCCACTACAGCCTGTGCACGTTTCAAGCTCAGCTCTTTGTTGAATTCAGGAGTACCTGTTGCAGAGTCGGCATAGCCGTTTACGGTATAGGTAGTGTTCGGGAACTCTTGCATCTGTTTGGCCAGATAAGAAATGTTCATCACCTCACGCGGAGATACTTCGGCAGAACCAATCTTGAAGAATACGGTACGTGGTGCGATATTCGGATCGGTAACGACAACTTCAGTTTCAGTAACTTCCACCGGTTTGTTCTGTGCAGCGGTCAGGGCCGACTCCAACTGTTGGTTGGCAGCAGCCATTTCAGCTATCTGCTGTTGCATGGCAGACAGTTCAAGAGCAGAAATCAATTGTGGGGTCGGACGGTTGAAACCACGTTTCGGGAAGTGGTAAGTCAAACCAAGCGTTGCACTGAACACACCATCATACCCCTTACCGGCAACTGTTCCGTCAAATTTATCTTCGGCTCCCATTGCACTAAGTTCCAGATTAATGTCTATTGCATTTGAAATGCGAAAGCGGTTGATGATACCGGCATTCAGAGCAAGTGCCTGACGGTGAGGCTTCGTATAGTTATGAGTGAGACCGGCACCCAAATAAGGAATGATTTCATATACACGGTCTTCGTTGTATCCGCCAAACAAGGCATTCAGGTTGAACATTACATCACCGTGGAAATTCATGTAATCAAAGCGTTGCTTGTACGAGCCATTCGCACGCTGAGTACCCTTTACATAATCAGCAAAGGGGTCCATGGTAAAGCCTTTTGCCTGAAGGCCGCTATACTGCAAACGTAATCCGAGTCCCGGAGTAAACCATTTACCCACAGAAATATTCATCGTGGGACTAATGCGCTTTCCGAAATCACCCAACTGCTGGTCGTTATCTCCATACATTACCGATGCACCGCCACCGATAGAGAAAAACCAGTTGCTCCAGAATGGATTTGTGATTACCTGGTACTTATCCTGTACCTGAATAATGTCAACCTGCTCTACAACAACAGGTTTTTGTTGTGCCATAGTGGCAGCAGATACGCCGGCCAAAGCCAGCAACATTAGAATCTTTTTCATATACCTTAAAATAGTTAAGTTGGTTAATTAAATTCTTTATCATTCAAACTGATTAATTAACGCCGACAAGACTAAAAGGTTCTGAAAAAAAGATTTTTTTTAATTGTTATGGATAAATAATGTACAAATCATCATTTCTGGAACAACTTTTCAATATCCTCTTCCCTGATAGTGGAAAGCACCGTACGGCCATCAGGCGTATAGTTGGGCGTGGAACAGGCAAAAAGGCTGTCTACCAAATTGGACATCTCATCATTGCTCAGCACCTGTCCGTAAACGATAGCTGCTGCACGCGCCAGTGTCAGCGCAAGGATTGTCCGGACTTCTTCCTTGACGTCACTGCCTTTCTCCATGGCGGTATGTACCATATTGCGCACCAGTTCCACCGGATTCAACCCCTCGATGCCGGAAGGAATACCATTGATAGCGTAACTGCCGCCACCTAAAGGACTGAGGTCGAAACCGACTGCCGCCAAATCGTCCGACAGACTTTCCAACACCGCAGCTTCGGAAACTGGCAATTGAATCAATTCCGGAAATAACACCCCCTGAGATACTCCCTGCCTTTGGCGAATTTGAGTCATGTACCGGTCGAACAGCACACGGACATGCGCACGGTGCTGATCTATCAACATCAGGCCGGATTTTACGGAAGTAAGGATAAAACGTCCTTTGAATTGCAAATGCTGTGCCCCCTTCTCCATGGAAGAAGAATCACCGGAGTACAAAGAAGAAGATTGGGAAGCGGGCTCAACGGCTTCCGTTACAGCGGAAACCGCCTCCTCGAAAGCAAGCGGTTCTTCCTCGACAGGCTCATTCATTCTACTTGCTTTCTCCAAACCGGAATACAGTCCCTCCCACTCTACACTTTGGCGCGGATAACTTCCTCCGCTGCTATAAGAAGAGGCAGAGGAAGTCTTGAAAGGATTGAAGTCCGCATTATAATGCACCTTAGGCGGTTCGATGGGACGACTCTGCTCAAATGCCGGAATGTCAGGCATGCCCTCTGTATCAAAGTCTATGGACGGTACAGCATTGAATTTTCCAAGCGATTCCTTCACAGCCGCTGAAAGTATCTGCCAAATAGCCTGCTCGTTCTCAAACTTGATTTCCGTCTTTGTAGGATGAATGTTTACATCTATATTCGCAGGGTCTACCTCGAAATAGATGAAATAGGATATCTGTTCGCCGGCAGGAATCAGTTGCTCATAGGCATCCATAACTGCCTTATGAAAATATGGATGGCGCATATAACGGCCGTTCACAAAAAAATACTGGTGCGCACCTTTCTTACGGGATGCTTCCGGCTTTGCCACAAAACCGGAAACTTTTATCATCGTCGTGTCTACATCCACCGAAAGCAACTGCTGGTTCAACTTCTTACCGAATATGGCGAGAATGCGCTGGCGCAACGGCATGACAGGCAAATTGAACAACTCCGCATCATTACTATACAGATAGAAAGCAACATCCGGATGCACCAAGGCTATGCGCTCAAACTCGGCAAGAATATTGCTTAATTCCGTTGAATTTGCTTTCAGAAACTTACGGCGGGCAGGAATATTGAAGAATAGGTTCTTCACTGAAAAGTTACTTCCCTTAGGACAAGAAACGGCCTCCTGGCTCTCTACTTTGGAACCGGCAATAACCAGACGCGTACCAAGTTCTTCACCGGCCGGACGGGTTTTCAACTCTACCTCCGCCACCGCCGCAACAGACGCCAGCGCTTCACCGCGAAAACCCATTGTACGTAACGCAAACAAATCAGAGGCCTCACGTATCTTGGAAGTGGCATGACGCTCAAAGGACAGACGCGCATCCGTTTCGGACATTCCTTTTCCATCGTCAATAACCTGGATGCAGGTCTTTCCGGCATCCGTTACCAAAACATGTATTTCTGTGGCTTCTGCATCAATCGCGTTTTCTACCAATTCCTTGATGACAGACGCCGGACGCTGAATCACCTCTCCGGCAGCAATCTGGTTCGCAACCGAATCGGGCAGCAAATGAATGATATCGCTCATGATAAGTATAAAGTATAAAGTATAAAGTATGAAATAAAGGGTACAGAAAAAATTAGATAATACCGTTGGTAATGGCATACCACAAATATATCAGCAATGCCACAACCACCAGTATCACCCCCAGATGCACCGGTCTGCGTCCGCTTTCCTTACGACGTTTCAGATGGGTAGTGCCTTCAATGAACTTCCCCCGGATATCTTCGGGCGAAAATTCCTTTTCCGGCAACATGCCTAACTCGCGTTTGGCATCTTCCTCCATTTTGGCCAGTTTCTCTTTCCGTTCATCTACATAAATGTATGAATGATGAAATCCCCGCGGCTTACGCATTGCAAACATTCCCATAGCATTATTTTTTAGTTCGTTTTATATGCATATCTCTTGGCGAAGTTAAAGGTTTCCGGTCACTTTTCTGCAATGTTTCACCCGCTTTTTTACCCCGCCACTCAAAGATGTCATCCTTGTTCAAGGGACGAATATAATCAAACCACACAAATGAAGGAAGTTTCATCTTGTCGGCCGGTATTTGGTCCATAGGATACAATATGCCGTTGGACTTGCCTATCAATGCAGCTTCTTCCATTTTACGGTCTTTGAGATAAATACGCAGGAAACTGCCTTCGGCATAGTTCATGCCAATCATTGTACTGTCTTTCTCTTCCGGATAGAACACAATCAGGACATTACCGTTCACATCTACCCGGCGCATATCTCCGTCCTGGAAAAAAGCTTTCATCTCCTTGCCTGTCACTTGGTTATAATGGATAGAATCTTTCTGTTCCACAGCCAGCGCCTGATTAATGATGTGCGCCCAGTCGATGGTGCTGTCGTTCATGTAGACCTTTACCTCCTCACCGAGCAACTGCTGCGCACCGTGCCACAAAACAGGGTCGGTATACATCGTCAAACAGGAATCCTTGGAATTATAAACCAAAGAATCGCACACTGCCTGCACATCTGTGCGGTAAGCACGCACCTTGTGATAAACACGCATTTCACGATAGGCAGAGTCTGTATTCATATGGTAAGTTACCAAACGCAGTGTATCACCATGCATAAAAAGACTGTCACCCTGAGAATAGTCTATAGCAACGGCACGTTGGGTAGCAATGGCATTACCGGTTAGCTCATTATAAAAACAGTAATTGCCGGTAAGCATATTCTTATTCACCGTATCATTCATCTGTACGTTATCGAAAGCTTCACCATAACCCAGCTTGCGGTCATAAAAAAGACTGTCTCCGGTAAGTTTCCTGCCTTCATTAGTCAAAATGGAACGGTCTAACAGCTCTGCTTGCTCGGATACGGTATTGTATTCTCCACGCTCCGAATAGATATGGTTCTTATCACTGACTATATCGGAAGGTCCCAGAATCGTAGCGATTTTGGACTCCGTACTGTACTTTAACGTATCGGAAGTCAGGACAAACTTCGGATTTACCAATTTTACTTCATGGTTGAACACTGCCAGTTTGGTTGCCGGGCTGTATTCTCCCCATTCGGAAGTCAGGACATTTTCTTCATCGGTCAGCGTACCGCCGTCAAAGTAATATCCTAAATTATACAGACGGTCATAGTTCAAGCTATCCGTAGTAAGTTCCGTATTGCGGTTAATCATACGGACATTCTCACGCAGCATGGCAAGCTGGGACATACCGTCATAATACAAATAATCACCGTATATGAACAAAGTGTCTCCCTGCTCCATACGAACATTACCGAATGCTTCCACAGAGTTAATTTTCTCGTAAATCAGAGCACTGTCACAAAACATGTACATACTATCGTGCTTCATCCTGACCGAGCCAATCAGCACCTGCACATCAGGGCGCAACTGCTGATCCGCCTGCGCCTCATCGGCATAAAGCAAATCCACACGTTTCTTTTTCTTGTCAGGCTCACTTTTCCTGTCCTGCGCGCTCAACAAACAAACGCCGAACAAACATACCAAACCAAATATCAGTCTTTTATCCATCCCGGATACTTGAATGTACAGTTTCTCCAATTTTCGTTGATGCGAACGTAAGTGTGTTTCTGCTTTTCACGAATCCACTTGTCCAGCATTTCATCCCGACGTTTCTCCAGAACAATCTCTTTCAGGTTCTGGTAGTCATCGGCAACGGTAGCCTTATGTCCATTGGTACGGCTCTTCAACTTCACGATGACACATTCTTCTTTTCCGGTTTTCTGCGGAATCATGGTAAATGCCTCAGAAATCTCGCCAACTTTCATCTTGTCTACCACTTTTGCAATTTCAGGCGGCAGCTCCTGCATCTCGAATTTGGAGGTATTGGTATTGGGGTTAGGCAGCAAACCGTGATTATTGCGCGTATCCTTGTCTTGTGAAAGCACCGATGCCGCTTCCTCAAAAGAGAACTTCCCGTTACGAATATCATCGGCTATAGAGTCCAGACGAGCCATACCTGCTGTCAAAGATTCTTCCGGAATATGCGGTTTCAGCAATATATGACGGGTTTTAATACGGTCTCCACGCTTCTCTATCAGCTGAATGATATGAAAACCATATTCGGACTCCACTATTTTAGAGACCTTATTGGGGTCTTGCAAGTTGAAAGCAACATTGGCATATGCCGGATCCAGCATACCACGTCCGGAAAACTCGATTTCGCCACCGCGAATGGCAGAACCACGGTCTTCCGAATACATACGAGCCAACGTAGAGAAACTGGTCTCACCCTTTGTTATACGGTCGGTAAAATCGCGCAAGCGTTTCTTTACGTTTTCTATTTCTTCCAAAGGTACTTTCGGCTGCTGGGTAATTATCTGCACCTCCACCTGTGTCGGTATATAGGGAATACTATCTTGCGGCAGATCTTTGAAATAACGACGCACCTCGGCCGGCGTAACTTTGATTTCACCAACCAGTTTCTGCTGCATCTTCTGTACTTTCAACCCTTCACGGGCATTTTCCCGCAATGTTTCACGAATCTGGCTGGAAGTTTTATTGAAGTATTCTTCCATCTTTTCACGTGAACCGATATTGCTGATATACATATTTGTCATATAATCCACACGCTGGATGACTTCGGATTCGGAAACTTCAATACTGTCAAGTGCCGCCTGATGCAAGAACAGCTTTTGTACGGCTATCTCTTCCGGTATCACACAATAGGGGTCCCGGTCGAACTTACGTCCTTCGTACAAAGCGCTCATACGAGCTTCTTCCACTTCGGACTTTAATATAGCCTCGTCGCCCACTACCCACACGACCTCGTCAATCACATTGTCTTGTCCATAAACGGTAGAACCGGCTAACAGCGTCAAGGCAAATAAAACTACAAACTTAAAGTTCATACACATCTTCATTCTTGGTATCTTATACTAATAATACTTAATTTTATCTTTTTTCTCCGCACGCTGATACAAATCTTCTTTCACCTGCTTCATAAAATTCACCTGCTTCATGTTCAGCATCATATCCTTCACCTGACTACGGGCAAACTCATACGGTTCCTGTTCTCCCACAGCACGATAATCGCTCACATTCAGAAAATAATGAAAAGCCGTATCTTTCAGTTCCACGTGGCGGTTCTTATTCAGATATTCTCCGGCATCGGGCACTTTCAGCGGCATCAAGTCCATCACTTCGGTTATCGGAACCCACTTGTCATAAAAATACTCGTACTTCACGGCATTCTGCAGACTGTATTTTTCCAGATGCTCTACGGCCTCGCGGTTTTCGGTCCTGTACCAACGGCGAACACTGCTCAGTTGAGGGGCTGTGAGGGGAACTTTGATAAACAATCCCTTTATCAAAGGACTCTCCACCTTAAAAAGCTCTTGATGCTTCTCATAATAATCAGCCAGTTCCGTTTCCGAAATTTCTTCAGAAAGAGTTTGGTTTATCAGCGCCTGCTGGTATGCATGCATAATCAACGCCTTCCGGTAATTCTCCACCAGTTTGTCAATCTCTCCGCTGTTGGGAATATTACTTTGCGCCTTCTCATACAACAGCACATCTTCTGCCCAGTTACGGATGTAATGCTCCGCAAACAACAGGCTGTCATCTTTCGACAATCCTGCGGGAAGCACCGCCTGCAGGTCTTCATGGTAAAGGAAGTTACCATCCAATTCCACTAACGGTGTTCGCCCTCCATGATCGTGCTGTTCCTTGCACGAGCTACAGAAAAGAAGGATTAAAAGTCCCAAACAGGTTGTTCGCATTACCAGCTGATATTTACTACATTTTAAGGTACGAAGATACGGCTTTAATCGGTTGCATCAGTGATTATTAACGGTTTTTAAAACCTCTTGGTTAATTTCAACCTTAGCCGAGGTGCGCAAACGGGTTATCCACTGCTTCTCCAGACAATTCCGATAATCAGTAACCACCCTGTCTTTTACTTCCCGATAGTCATCCGGCGCTTTCACCTTCTTACCCAGCACGGCAGTAAAAGGGAATGACACCATAGGCGCTGCGTCCTTGCCCTTAAACACCAAATCATCGACATATACATTGTCACCGGAAGCGAATGTTCCCTGCTCCGCCTGTATCTGAGGCTGTGCACCGGCATTGAAAGTCAACCGAATCGCATCTTTCCATTCTTCTTCCGGCAGACTCTTCAAAAATTTACGGGCTTGTTTGACAATACGTTTGCTTACTCCGTGCAGAACAATACCTTTATACCGCTGTTCCCTCCACTGATAGTCGGAACGATGTTTTTCAAAATAAGTTTGCAGACCGGCCTCATCTGACTCGATTCGTTTCTGGATTTCCTGTCCGGTGATTTTATCCAGCAACAAGCGGTTCCTATACTCCTCCACCTGATAACGTAATTCCGGATATTTCCGTTCCAAACATACATTTTCATAATCAAGTACAGTTTTCATTACAAAAGCATCCAGCTGCCTGCGTATACCAGCCGGATATGCTACTGCAAAACAGATAAAGTCATTTCCCGTATAGCTCTTTCCTGCCAATGTAAACAGCGTACGTTTTGTTTGTCCTGTACGTATCAGTTCGTCCATACCCGTTTTGTCGGGAGCATACCCATATTCTTTCTTCAGCTTCTCCACCTGTGCTTCAACTCCCCAATCAGTCCCGTGGCGATAAGCCCGACAAACCTCCATTCCATTCTTCACATCGTCAAAAGACGGCATTTCCATTCGCTCAATAACTTTCACAATATGAATGCCTTGCGGCGTAAAAAAAGGTTGGGACACTTCGCCTGCCGATAACTCAAAAGCTACATTCTCAAACTCTACCGGCATTTGCAGCCAACTCACCCAAAATGGCTGTTTCTCATCAGAAAAACGTTTTACGCAGGCATCAAAAGCCTCGGGTGTCTGATTCCTCCGGAGATATTCGTAAATGGAGTCCATGCCGGCAACTGCTTTACGCAATGCATGACCGGATACATTTTGAGGAAGATACTTAAAAATATGACTCACACGGACGCGTCCCGCATGATGACCGGCTTTCATTTTATCATACAACCGGCGGGCTTCATTTTCAATGACAGCCGTATCTGTCAGATACGATTTTATCAACCGGTTGCGGTAATTTTCAACCTTCTCACGAAACGAAAGAGCCGTATCCAAACCGGCTGTCTCGGCAGCAGATACTTTCAGTTTGAAGTCTGCAAACCGCTCCGCATACTTTTCCGGTGCAACATACCCGGAAGCAAACGATGCCGCATCCTTGTTATAATAATACTCAAACTCAGAACGCAGCACATCCTTTCCATTGACACGCATCAGCACCGGGTCCTGCTGGGAAAAAGCAAACCAGCTCACTCCGGAAAAAATCATCACCAAACAAGTCCTTATCATAACCATCTGTCTAAAATAGGCAAAACCAATAAACAAGCAAGTTCACAAAGATACAATATCATAAACAAATAATGCCCGAAAAGTATAATTTACTCTCCGGGCATATATCTTTATGGATGAATATCCTTATTCGGGACGGCTATAATTCGGAGCCTCGCTGGTTATCGCAACATCATGCGGATGGCTTTCCAACACACCGGCATTGGTGATGCGGGTGAATTTGGCATCATGCAGCTTCTCTATATTGGCAGCGCCGCAATATCCCATACCTGCACGCAAACCGCCGGTCAGCTGATAAATCACTTCATACAAAGTTCCCTTATAAGGAACACGGGCTGCAATGCCTTCCGGCACGAGCTTCTTCACATCGCTCGTTCCGCTCTGGAAGTAACGGTCTTTAGAACCATGCTCCATGGCTTCCAAAGAACCCATGCCGCGATAAGACTTGAATTTACGTCCGTTGAAAATAATCGTTTCACCCGGAGATTCTTCTGTTCCGGCAACCAATGAACCAATCATAACAGAGTAACCGCCGGCAGCCAAAGCCTTCACGACATCACCGGAATAACGCAAACCGCCATCGGCAATCAAAGGAATACCTGTGCCTTTCAGTGCCTTTGCCACATCGTACACGGCAGACAACTGAGGAACACCTACACCTGCAACGACACGAGTGGTACAAATGGAGCCCGGACCGATACCAACCTTTACTCCGTCCGCACCGGCCTCAACCAATGCCTTGGCAGCCTCTCCGGTAGCGATGTTGCCTACTACTATATCAATATTCGGAAAACGCTTCTTAGCTTCTTTCAATTTTTCTATTACATACATGGAATGCCCGTGCGCCGTATCAATTACAATAGCATCTGCTCCGGCATCGACCAATGCCTGCATACGCTCCAATGTATCGGCTGTCACACCCACACCGGCAGCCACACGAAGACGGCCTTTGCTATCCTTGCAAGCCATAGGTTTGTCTTTAGCCTTGGTGATGTCTTTATAGGTAATCAAACCTACCAGTTTATTGTCTTTATCGACCACCGGCAACTTCTCGATTTTGTGCTCCTGCAAGATTTGAGCAGCAGCTTCCAAATCGGTTGTCTGGTTGGTGGTAACGATGTTGTCTTTCGTCATCACCTCATCGATACGCTTGTTATGGTCTTTCTCGAAACGGAGGTCACGGTTGGTTACGATTCCCACTAAATGTCCTTCATCGTCCACTACCGGAATACCGCCAATCTTATACTCGGACATCAAGCCCAATGCATCAGCTACCGAAGAACCTCTCTTGATTGTTACCGGATCGTAAATCATACCGTTTTCGGCACGTTTTACAATAGCAACCTGACGGGCTTGCTCCTCAATAGACATATTCTTATGAATCACGCCAATACCGCCTTCACGGGCAATGGCAATAGCCATTTTCGCTTCGGTAACAGTGTCCATAGCGGCTGTTACAAACGGAATTTTCAACTCAATGTTACGTGAAAACTTAGTCGAGAGTTCGACTGTTTTAGGAAGTACCTCAGAGTAAGCAGGGATTAACAGAACGTCATCGTAAGTCAATCCGTCCATTACAATCTTATCAGCAATAAATGACATAGGGCTATGCGTTTAAAATTTATTGCGTGCAAATATACGGTTTTTATTCCATTCCGTATATTTACACGCAATATTTTTTTCTTTTTTTATCGCAGCCCGAGGATTAATTTGCCATTTCGGAGATGAACTTAATACGTACCAAACGTACTTCTTCTTCTGTAAAATCATCCCCCAGCTCATCCAAAGCATCATCGATATTATCCGTAGTAGATTCTTTGAAATAGTCGTATATATCCAACAGATGGTCTTCGTCCATAATATCTTCCAGGAAGTAGTCGATATTCAGTTTCGTACCGGAGTAGACAATAGCTTCTATCTCATCCAGCAACTCCTCAAACTCAATACCTTTTGACATGGCGATATCGTCCAAAGCCACCTTGCGATCAATAGCCTGAATGATAGCGACCTTCATCTTAGACTTGTTGGCCACGGTACGTACACGCAAATCTTCCGGACGTTCTATCTCGTTCTCCTCACAATGGCGTTTAATCAGCTTACAAAACTCTTCACCATAACGCTTCGCCTTGCCGGCTCCTACCCCCGGAATATTCTGCAACTCATCCAAAGTTATCGGATAAATAGTTGCCATTGCTTCCAAAGAAGGGTCCTGGAATATAACATAAGGCGGTACTTCCAACTTCTTGGAGAGCTTCTTACGCAAGTCTTTCAACATGGAATAGAGAGCCGGGTCTACCGCACAGGCGCCACCGCCGCGTGCCGGTGCTTCTTCCTCCACTTCCTCGAAATCATTATCTTCCGTAATCTTAAAGGATTTAGGATGCTTCAAGAATTTCTTACCTGCATCCGTTACTTTCAACAAGCCGTAGTTTTCGACTTCTTTGGTCAAATAACCGGCAATCAATGCCTGGCGGATAACAGCATTCCAAGTTTTGTCTTCTTCTCCCATACCGGAACCGAACACTTCCAAATCTTCATGCAGATGCGCCTGCACTTCCGAAGTTTCTTTTCCCTGTATAATATCTATAATATAGTCTGCTTTAAAATTTTCTTTTACCGCAAGAACAGTTTCTATTACGGTGCACAATAATTCCTGAGCTTCCACTTGTTTTTTCGGATTTAAACAGTTGTCACAATTTCCACAATTTTCTTCCGTATATTCCTCACCGAAATAGTGTAGCAACGTTTTTCGGCGGCAAACGGACGATTCGGCATACGCAGCGGTTTCCAGCAGAAGCTGCTTGCCTATTTCCTGCTCTGCAACAGGCTTGCCTTGCATAAACTTTTCCAGTTTCTGCAGGTCTTTATTGGTATAAAAAGTAATACACTGTCCTTCGCCTCCATCTCTTCCGGCACGTCCGGTTTCCTGATAATACCCCTCCAGGCTTTTCGGAATATCATAGTGAATCACATAACGCACATCCGGTTTGTCAATACCCATACCGAAAGCAATCGTGGCCACGATCACATCGATTTTTTCCATAAGGAAATCATCCTGATTCTGTGTTCGTGTGGCCGAATCCATTCCAGCATGATAGGCACGGGCATTAATCCCGTTTGCCTGAAGTATCTCGGCAAGTTCCTCTACTTTCTTCCGGCTCAGGCAATAGATGATACCCGACTTTTCCGGATTGTTCTTGATGAACTTGATAATATCCTTATCTACGTTTGCAGTCTTGGGACGTACCTCATAATAAAGGTTCGGACGATTGAAAGACGACTTGAACACCTGCGCTTCCACCATACCCAGATTCTTTTGGATATCGTGCTGCACCTTTGGTGTGGCGGTTGCAGTCAATGCAATGAGCGGAGCTTTCCCGATTTCATTGATAATAGGACGGATACGGCGATATTCCGGTCGGAAGTCATGTCCCCATTCAGAAATACAATGGGCCTCATCTACGGCATAGAAAGAAATCTTAACCGTTTTCAGGAACTCCACGTTCTCTTCTTTTGTCAAAGACTCCGGAGCTACATACAGCAGTTTCGTCCGCCCGGCAAGGATATCGGACTTCACCTGGTCTATCGCACTCTTGTTAAGGGAAGAATTGATGAAATGAGCTATTCCATCCTCCTCGCTGAAATTACGCATCGCATCGACCTGATTCTTCATCAGGGCAATCAGAGGAGAAATCACAATGGCCGTGCCGTCCATCAACAAAGAGGGTAACTGATAGCACAAAGACTTTCCACCGCCGGTGGGCATCAACACGAAAGTATCGTTACCCGCCAACAGATTCTGTATGATTGCTTCCTGATTTCCTTTAAAAGTGTCGAACCCGAAGTAGTTCTTCAGCTGGTCTGTCAAATTAATCTTCTTCCCTGCCATGATTCATTAGGTTGTTTATTGAGTTAAGCTATTAATAACGCCGCTACATGACGTTTCTTATTTTCAAGAACTCTAACAAAGTTATAAACAACTTCTTAAATTTCAAGCATAATCCGCCGAATATTTTTCAATAAAACACAAAAAAGTCTGCTTTATTTGTATTACCTTTTGATTTTAAGCATTTTGAAGTCTTGCCATATTCGCTTTTTCCAACTGGGCACGGGCATAGTCCAAAGTTACTGTAAAACCATCTTTGTGTTCGGAAGGGATTTCAAACATCGCATCCATCATAATGGTTTCTACGATGGAACGCAAACCGCGAGCTCCCAGCTTGTATTCAATAGCTTTGTCTACAATATACTCAAACACCGCATCTTCAAAAGTCAGCTTCACACCATCCATTTCAAACAACTTGACGTATTGCTTGATTATGGAATTTTTCGGTTCCGTCAGAATGGCACGCAATGCCGTACGGTCCAAAGGATTCAAATAGGTCAATACCGGCAGACGACCGATGATTTCGGGAATCAGGCCGAACGATTTCAAATCCTGCGGAGCAATGTACTGCATCATATTATTCTTGTCGATGGCCGCCGTATTGCGCACCGCCCCATAACCCACGACATTGGTATTGAGGCGTTGCGCTATTTTCTTCTCGATGCCGTCGAATGCACCGCCGCAAATAAACAATATATTCTTGGTGTTCACCGGAATCATCTTCTGGTCGGGATGCTTACGTCCTCCCTGAGGCGGAACATTCACGACCGAGCCTTCCAGCAGCTTCAACAATCCCTGTTGTACGCCCTCGCCGCTTACATCACGGGTAATGGAAGGATTGTCGCTTTTACGGGCTATCTTGTCTATTTCATCTATAAACACAATGCCTTGCTCCGCTTGCGCCACGTTATAGTCCGCCACCTGCAACAGACGGGTAAGGATACTTTCAATGTCCTCGCCTACGTAACCGGCTTCCGTCAGCACGGTTGCATCCACGATAGTAAAAGGTACATGCAACAATTTGGCAATGGTACGGGCAAGCAAAGTCTTACCGGTTCCGGTACTGCCCACCATGATGATATTGGACTTTTCAATCTCCACATCATCATCCCCCGCTTTCTGCAGCAGGCGCTTATAATGATTGTACACAGATACCGACAGGAAACGTTTCGCATCATCCTGCCCGATAACATACTGATCGAGAAAATTCTTAATCTCTACAGGTTTAGGAAGTTCTTTCAGATTCAGTTTCGTAGCGCCATCACCTTTTTTGGCATCCAAAGCCTCTTGAGTAATCTCATAGGCCTGGACAGCACAACTATCGCAGATGTAGCCGTTCATCCCCGTTATAAGGAAGCCGACCTCATCTTCCGAGCGTCCGCAGAAACTGCATCTGTTCTTGTTTCGTTTAGAGTCTGCCATATTTATTTCTTTGTATAGACTTGGTCTATCATACCATACTCTTTGGCTTCCTGCGCCGTCATCCAATAGTCGCGGTCGGAGTCGGCCCACACCTTATCAAAAGATGTATGCGAATGGTCGGCTATGATAGTATAAAGTTCTTTCTTCAATTTTTGGATTTCACGTGCCGTGATTTCAATGTCCGAGGCTTGTCCTTGTGCGCCGCCCATCGGCTGGTGAATCATTACGCGCGAGTGCGTCAGTGCAGAACGCTTGCCTTCTGCTCCGGCCACCAGCAATACTGCCGCCATACTGGCAGCCATACCGGTGCAGATGGTGGCTACATCGCTGCTAATGAACTGCATGGTGTCGTAAATGCCCAGTCCGGCATATACCGAACCGCCCGGCGAGTTGATATAGATAGAGATGTCCTTGCCCGGGTCTACAGAATCCAGATACAGCAATTGAGCCTGCAGGGTATTGGCGGTATAGTCGTCTATCTGCGTACCGAGGAAAATGATGCGGTCCATCATCAGGCGGGAGAATACGTCCAATTGAGTTACATTCAACTGACGCTCTTCCAGGATATAGGGATTTAAATACCCGGCTTGTGATTTAATCACATCATCCAGCACCAAGCTGTTCATTCCCAAATGCTTGGTAGCGTATTTTCTAAAATCATCCATTGTCTTTCTCTTTTTAATTTTTTAATGTGAATGCAAAGAAACGAAAAAGAACACAGAGACACAAAAAAACACAGAGTTATAGTTTGTCAAACTCTGTGTTTCTTTATAAAAATCAGCGGCTTCCCGCCAAAATCTTATTCAAACATCTTGTTGAAATCCGCAGCCGAGATGTTCTTGTTCTCCAACGTTACCTGCGTTTTCAAGGCTGAAGCCAGTTTCGTTTCAACAACACGGTTCACCAGACCTTCGATGCTTTCTTTCTTCTTCAGCATTTCTTTTGCATAGTTGTCGAGGATTTCTTCGGGCACGCTCAGCATACCGTACTGTGCAAACTGTGCACGGGTAGTTTCCTTTGCCATATTAAGGATGTCATCCTGTTCAACTTTAATATCGTTGGCTTTCACCAGTTGCTCTTTAATCAGATGCCAAGTCAGTTCTTCGATACTCTTGTCGTAATTGTCTTCTACGAATTTTTCGTCCTTGTCCTGGTTGTTCAAACGCATGATACGCTTGAGCAACGCATCCGGGAATTCCAATTTACCGACTTTTTCCATCAGCATCTTACGAACATCCAACAGGAATTTATAATCGCTGTCAGCTACAAACTGGTTGGCGATAACCTCTTTCACTTTGGCACGGAATTCTTCTTCGGTCTTGACAACGCCTTCGCCAAATACCTGATCGAAAATCTCCTGGTTCAGCTCACCTGCCACGAAACGGGTAATTTCCTCTACCTGGAAGCTGAAGTTGGATTTCATTTCGGCAGCAGCTTCTTTGTCTACCTTCAGCAGCGAAGAGAGTTCGGCTGCATTGCCATCCCATGCTGTATAAGGATTGAATACGAGTACATCGTTTACCTTTGCATTGGCAAAGATGGCTTTCTGGTCGTCGTTCTTCATATATGCCGGCATCATAACGGCACCTTCCACCTGAACGCCACCTTCTTTGGTGTTGCCTTCTGCATCCAGTTCGGCGAGCAGACCCTTCAACATATCGTTGTCGGCATAGGCGTCTACCTTTTCGTACTTACCGTTACGCTGCGTATAAGCCTTCACCTGGTTGTCAACCATTTCTTCGGTTACATCGATCGTATAGTAATCTACTTTATCGTCTGCAGCAACCTCAGCTTTGAATTCCGGAGCCAAAGCAATGTCGAACAGGAATTCAAATTCTTCCATTGTATCGAAGTCGATAGCTTTCTGCTTGTCTTCATTAGGCAGAGGCTCGCCCAAAATATTCACCTTATTATCTTGGATATACTTATATACGGAATCAGAAAGAAGCTTATTAACCTCTTCAGCCAATACCGACTTACCATACATTTTCTTCACCAGGCTCATCGGAACCATGCCTTTACGGAAACCGGGGATTTGAGCTTTCTGACGGAAGTTCTTCAATGATTTGTCTACCTTTTCCTGATAGTCTGCTTTCTCAAGCTTTACAGTAAGCAGTGCGCTTACTTTGTCAATGTTTTGCAATGAAACGTTCATTCTGACAATTATTTATTTGATTTATACTTTATTTCATTCTCCAATTTGAGCGTGCAAAATTAACGTTAATCTTTTAATTATCAAAAAACACAAGCAATTATTTCCTTTGCCTCCCCTACCGCCAAAACTTTTCCATCCCGTTTCTTTAATGCAGTACCTCCGGGCAATCTTCCCAATACCACCGCTTGATAGCAGGAATACCACACTGTGGTAGCTGTCGTACCAAAGGGTGGTAGCCGTCGTACCAAAGAGTGGTAGCCGCCGTACCTTAGTAAGGTACAACGTGTACCAAAGGAAGAAATTATTTGGTACACATGTCATAAATCAGCGAACACCCCTGAACAAGGGAATAAGCCCGTATCAGGAAAACATATTGCCGGCAGGCAAATACAACAAATCCATTAAAATCAAAGAAATATATAGATGAGCGGGGCATTCTTTCCGCCTTATGGCAAGAGAAATAAAAATAATTGAGAAAAAGTATTGTATATCCGAAATTAATGTGTTCCTTTGTCGCAGAATGATGGCATATTAGTTTCTCGATTTCCATTACATGGTTTTTACTTCCGTTGAAAAAACGTTTTTGTAAACTCTCTGTCGTTGCAATCCTTTTATTATTCGGCTGTCTTTCTAAGAGAGTTTTATTCATTTTTATATTATTTACATTTTTCGTTATGAACATTTATGTTGGAAACCTTAACTACCGAGTTAAGGAAGATGACCTGCAAAAGGTTATGGAGGACTACGGCACAGTATCTTCTGTTAAATTTATCATGGACCGCGCAACCGGACGTTTCAGAGGCATTGCATTCGTAGAAATGGAAGACAGCGCAGCTGCCGCCAAAGCTATCTCCGAACTGGACGGCGCCGAATTCTTCGGTCGTCAGATGGTGGTAAAAGAAGCAAGACCTCCGAAATACTAATCATATAGATTAAAGGAGAAAATAAGAAAGACCGTCTTGGACGGTCTTTTTTATTGTTATAGGCTTATTGTTATATGCTGCTGCAAAAACCGGCTCTACACCATAAAGTCCTTGCGACGAAGCACAAAACTGTTACTCAAATACTTTTCGCGTACAATCTTATTCTCGGCAAGCTCTTCGGGCGTACCTTGAAACAGAATTTTTCCTTCAAACAGCAGATAAGCACGGTCGGTGATGCTCAAGGTTTCCTGCACATTGTGGTCGGTTATCAGAATACCGATATTCCGGTCTTTCAACTTCCAGACAATCTGCTGAATATCTTCCACCGCAATAGGGTCTACTCCGGCAAACGGCTCGTCCAGCATAATGAACTTCGGGTCGATGGCCAAGCAACGGGCAATCTCCGTACGACGGCGCTCGCCACCGGACAACTGGTTGCCTTTATTCTTACGGACCTTTTGCAAACGGAACTCTGCAATCAGACTTTCCAGCTTATCTTTCTGATAGTCCAAAGGCTTGTCCGTCATTTCCAACACAGCCGCAATATTATCTTCCACACTCATCTGGCGAAACACCGATGCTTCCTGCGCCAAATAACCGATACCAGTCTGCGCCCGTTTGTATACAGGGTATTTTGTTATATCCAAATCATCCAAAAAGATGCGTCCTTCATTGGGAGTTATCAATCCTACGGTCATATAGAACGAAGTAGTCTTACCGGCACCGTTCGGTCCCAGCAATCCCACAATTTCTCCCTGCTTTACGTTGATAGAGACATGGCTGACTACCGTACGCTTTCCGTACTTCTTCACCAAATCCTCTGTCCGGAGCACCATTTTGCTTTCTTCTTCCATAACGCTATGTCACCACAATTATATATACAGATTACTATCAGTCCTCAATACTGCCGTTTCTTCCCCAGATTACAATCGTCTTCATCCTGGTTTCAGCAAAAATACTGTGCCATTCGGCGTAATCTGTGGTGAAACTGGCGCAAATGTAGCAAAAATAAGCTGAAATAGTGTACATTTGCAGACAAATACTTACGAGTCATGATTAAAGCACTTAGAACAGTAGGAAGATACATCATATTAATGGGTCGTGTTTTTGCCCGTCCGGAACGCATGCGTATGTTCTTCCGCCAATACATCAATGAGATAGAACAACTGGGCGTAAACTCCATCGGCATCGTATTGCTAATATCATTTTTTATCGGAGCCGTTATTACCATACAAATCAAGCTGAACATAGAAAGCCCTTTCATGCCACGCTGGACGGTGGGATATGTCACCCGCGAAATTATGTTGCTGGAGTTCTCGTCCTCCATCATGTGTCTGATATTGGCAGGCAAAGTAGGCTCGAACATCGCTTCCGAACTTGGAACGATGCGGGTTACCCAGCAAATAGACGCTCTTGAGATTATGGGTGTCAATTCTGCCAATTACCTGATATTACCTAAGATAGCGGCAATGGTGTCAACTATTCCTCTTATGGTAACGTTCAGTATATTCGCCGGCATCATCGGTGCTTTTTGTACATGCTGGTTCGGCGGTATCATGTCGGCCGTAGATTTGGAATACGGTCTGCAATACATGTTTGTAGAATGGTTTATCTGGTGCGGCATCATCAAGTCTCTGTTTTTTGCCTTTATCATTGCCAGCGTATCGGCATTCTTCGGTTATTCGGTCGAAGGAGGGTCTATCGAAGTAGGTAAAGCATCTACGGATTCAGTGGTATGCAGCAGTGTACTGATTCTGTTTGCCGATCTCATACTGACCCAGTTGCTAATGGGCTGACAAGTTGATTCTAAATTCAAAACTAAGTAGGAATGATTGAACTGAAAGGACTTTGCAAGTCATTTGAAGAGAAAGAGGTACTGACGGATATCAATGCCACATTCGAAAACGGAAAGACCAATCTTATTATTGGCCAGAGCGGTTCCGGAAAAACCGTACTGATGAAATGTATCGTAGGCCTGCTGACACCCGAAAAAGGTGAATTATTATACGACCACCGCAATTTCCTTACCATGGGAAAGAAAGAGAAGAAAGCCCTGCGCCGCGAAATGGGGATGATATTCCAAAGCGCCGCCCTGTTCGACTCGATGACGGTACTGGACAACGTTATGTTCCCCCTCAACATGTTCAGCTCGGATACCTTGCGCGACCGCACGCGCCGTGCCATGTTTTGCCTGGAGCGCGTAAACCTTATTGAAGCGAAAGATAAATTCCCCGGTGAAATCAGTGGCGGTATGCAAAAACGCGTTGCCATCGCACGCGCCATTGCCTTGAACCCTCAATATCTGTTCTGCGATGAACCCAATTCCGGCTTGGACCCCAAGACGTCGCTCGTCATTGATGAACTGATACAGGACATTACCCGTGAGTACAATATGACCACCCTTATCAATACCCATGACATGAACTCTGTAATGGGTATCGGAGAAAAAATTATCTACATTTATGAAGGGCACAAAGAATGGGAAGGCAGCAAAAACGATATTTTTACATCTACCAATGAGCGTTTGAATAATTTTATTTTTGCTTCCGATCTCTTCCGTAAAGTGAAAGAGGTTGAAATACAAAACATAGAAGGCTAAGGCTGTAAGAACAACTGTATTCCTAAAAAAAGTGTCCGGGACCACCGCCCCGGACACCTATCCTCATAAAACCAGTTAATAGAATTGATGTATATCATCACGATATATTTTTATTGCAGCAACCAAAGGTAGCAGCAATCTCAATTACAGCTACAAAATTAGGTAAAACAATCTAATAAAAAAAGCAAAAAAAAGACTGAGTCAATATGAACCAGTCTTTTAACTTTTTTATCCAATATATACAGGCTTGTTTTTACTTCTGCCGTATATATACATTTATCGGTGTCCCCGTCAGATTCCATTTCTCACGCATTTTATTTTCAAGGAAACGTCTATATGGTTCCTTTACATATTGCGGCAAATTGGCAAAATAAACGAAAGAAGGAATTTGCGTATTCGGCAATTGCGTAATGTATTTTATTTTGATATACTTACCTTTGATGGCAGGGGGCGGATAAGCCTCGATAAGCGGCAACATCTCTTCATTCAAGCGGGCAGTCGGTATGCGTATCATACGGTTCTCATATACAGTACGGGCTTCTTCCAATACTTTCAGGATACGCTGTTTAGTCAATGCCGAAGCAAAAATTATCGGAAAATCGACAAAAGGAGCAAAACGGTTGCGGATTGCATTCTCAAAAGTTTTCATTACTTTCACCGTTTTATCTTCCACCAAATCCCACTTGTTCACAACTACCACCAGCCCTTTAGAGTTTTTCTGGATAAGTGAGAAGATATTCAAATCCTGACTCTCGATACCGCGTGTAGCATCCAGCATCAAAATGCAGACATCCGAATTTTCGATAGAACGGATAGAGCGGATAACCGAATAATATTCCAAATCTTCGTTCACCTTGTTCTTCTTGCGAATACCTGCCGTATCTACCAAATAGAAATCAAAACCAAACTTATTGTAACGGGTATAGATTGAGTCACGGGTCGTTCCCGCTATTTCCGTCACGATATTGCGGTCCTCACCGATGAAAGCATTAACGATGGATGACTTTCCGGCATTCGGACGTCCCACTACCGCAAAACGGGGAATATCCTCATCCAGAATTTCATCAGACTCTTTCTTGAAATTCTCAACGATAAGGTCCATCAAATCGCCCGTACCGCTACCGGTCACTGCCGAAATACAGTATGGATCACCCAAACCCAGACTATAAAATTCGGGAGCATTATATTGCAACTCATTATTATCGGTCTTGTTCGCAACCAATAAAACCGGCTTTTTGGTACGGCGCAAAATGGAAGCTACCTGCAAATCCAAATCCGTCACTCCGTTCATCACATCCACTACGAACAGAATAACATCCGCTTCGTCCACAGCCATTAACACCTGCTTGCGTATTTCCTCTTCAAAAATATCATCTGAGTTCACAACCCAGCCACCGGTATCTACAACCGAAAATTCGCGCCCCAGCCATTCGGACTTTCCATATTGGCGGTCACGTGTTGTTCCTGCCTCTTCGTTAACAATAGCCTGTCTTGTTTTGGTCAGGCGATTAAATAATGTAGACTTTCCCACATTGGGACGTCCTACGATTGCAACTAAATTTCCCATAGGTTACACTCTTTGTTTTTTGCGACTGTCACAGTCGTATGAATATTAGTCCAGCTGATAACCGAAGTTACGCAGTTCCTTGTCCGAACTGCGCCAATCCTTGTCAACCTTCACAAATGTCTCCAGGAATATTGTTTTCCCGAAGAATCTCTCCAAATCACGGCGAGCCTCGGTGGCCACTTTTTTCAGGGCCTTCCCCTGCTTACCGATGATAATACCTTTCTGCGAATCACGTTCAACGTATATCACAGCATTGATATGTATCTTCTTTTCTTCTTCCTTGAATTGCTCTACAACAACCTCTACCGAATAGGGTATCTCCTTGTCATAATATAACAGTATCTTTTCGCGGATAATCTCGTTTACAAAAAAACGGGCCGGTTTGTCCGTCCACTGATCCTTATCGAAATAAGGGGGAGAATCCGGCAACAGCTCCTTTATCCGCTTCATCACGTAATCCACATTGAACTTGGTGGCAGCCGAAATAGGAATAATCTCTGCGTTCGGCAACAATTCTTTCCATGCCTCCACCAGTTCCACCAGCTTTTCCTGATTGCTCAAATCAATTTTATTGACGAGCAACAATACAGGTACTTCCATGCGGCTTACTTTCTCCACAAAATCATTATGCTTGTCAGGTGTCTCGACCACATCCGTCACATACAGCAACACATCTGCATCTGTCAATGCCGAAGAGGAGAAGTTCAGCATAGACTCTTGCAATTTATAAGTAGGTTTCAGTACGCCCGGCGTATCCGAAAATACAATCTGCATATCATCCGTATTATATATACCCATAATCCGATGACGGGTGGTCTGCGCTTTGAAAGTGGCGATTGAAATACGCTCACCTACCAGTGCATTCATCAATGTAGACTTACCTACATTGGGATTTCCCACAATATTGACAAAACCTGCTTTATGCATAATCCTCACGTATTTGAATTGAGACAAAAAAACGCATCGAATCGAAATAGGATGCGTCTTTTTATCATATTTTGTTTGTAACGGTTACATTACTGTTTCTTACCGTCATAACCCCATTTCACGTAAACAGCTCCCCAGGTAAATCCTGCTCCGAATGCCGTAAAGATAAGGTTATCTCCTTTCTTCAGTTTCTCTTCAAAGTCCCATATACAAAGCGGAAGCGTACCTGCGCTCGTATTACCGTAGCGGTCGATATTTATCAGCACTTTCTCATGAGGAACTTCCAAGCGGTGCGCCACAGCATCGATAATGCGCAGATTAGCCTGATGGGGAACCACCCAGTCAATCGTATCTTTTGTCAGATTATTCTTTTCTGCAATCGCAGCGCTTATATCCGACATGTTGGATACTGCATATTTAAATACCGTGCGACCCTCCTGATAAAGGTAATGCATGTGATTGTCTATCGTGAAATAAGAAGGAGGACAAACAGAACCGCCGGCTTTCAGATGCAGGAAAGGCAATCCCTTTCCGTCTGTTCTAAGCATAGCATCCATAACGCCCAGTTCTTCTGTTGTCGGTTCCATCATAAAGGCAGCCGCACCGTCACCGAAAATCGGACAGGTAGCACGGTCTGTATAGTTCACGATTGACGACATCTTGTCTGCACCTACAATAATAACTTTCTTGTATCTACCCGAACGGATAAAGTTCGCAGCCGTCTCCATCATATAAAGGAAACCGCAACAAGCGGCAGACATATCAAATGCAAAGGCATTTTTCAATCCAAGCTTGTCGCACAAGATAGATGCAATAGAGGGGAATTGATAGTCCGGAGTGGAAGTAGCGACAATCACCAGGTCGATGTCATCCGGATTGGAGCCGGTACGCTGCATTAATTGCTTTGCAGCCTTGCGTGCCATGTATGATGTGCCCAAACCCTCTTCATTCAGGATGTGTCTTTCCTTAACTCCGATACGGGTCATAATCCATTCATCATTGGTATCTACCATTTTGGATATCTCGTCATTTGTCAAGATATAATCAGGCACATAACCGCCGACTCCTGTAATTACTGCATTTATTTTTTCCATTAATCTTGTTTACTTATAAAGATACTTAAACAACGGCAGTCTAAAAAGGTTTGTTCATTGAATGCTACAAATCTTTTCAGACGCCCGATATTCAAGTATAAGTTTAGTCAAACTGCCCAATTAAACAGCAGCTTCTTTCTCTACTGCCAGCTTACCACGATAGTAGCCACATGCACCACATACAGTGTGATATACATGCCATTCACCGCAATTCGGACAAATAGCCAGTGTAGGAGCTACTGCTTTATCATGAGTTCTTCTCTTTGCAGTTCTTGTTTTTGACTGTCTTCTCTTAGGATGTGCCATTTTCTTTAATCTTTAATTGTTATCTAATATTTTTTTTAATTCGTCCCAACGCGGGTCTACCGCTGTTTCCGTATCATCATTTGCAAGTTCATCGCTGTCCTCCGAAACAAAAGAATCTTCATCCATCTCATCATCCGGGGTAGTACGCAAATGCTTGCTCAATTTACTACTCATAGCCTTGTTGCATTTGCCCGGAGCGTGTACATGCTTCATCGGGATTGCCAAGGCTATAAACTCATACATGAACCACGCCACATTGATTTCTCCTTCTTCTTCAGGAATGACAATCAGATTATCACCCTCTTCGGCATATTCATGTCCAAACTTCACCAGCAACTTATCTGTAGAACTTACCAGCTGTTCCATGTCATCCAAACAGCGATCGCATGGAACCCACACCATTCCGTCTGTCTGAAAATTCAATTCGAAAGCACGAGATGTTTTCTTTACAACCAAAACAACATTGACTTTGCCCTTCTGCACTTCCGGACCGTCAATATTAGCGAAGAAAAGGTTATCCAATACAAATTCATATTTGCATGAATCTGCCTGCATACCTTTCAAATCGATTTTGTATTTATCAAACTTTCCCAAAGCTTCTTTTATTTATTCGGGCGACAAAGATACAAATAATTATCCTCATTATGTAGTAATTAGAACAAAATATTCACTTTTTATATTCATTTCACCCTGTTTCGGTCACCGATAAGACTGATTTATATGGTATAAAAGGAAGCGTAACAGTACACAGAGAGTGAAATATTACTTTTCACAACAGAGAATACAAAGGATTCTTTCAGGCATAAAAACGGAAAGACATGAAAACATGCTTATCAAAAAGGCGATAGGATACAGTTGGAATATAATGCGAAACCGGTAATTTCAGGCAAAAGAGCATAAATCCCCTAAAAGCAGGGACACAGCTTAGCCTGCTCTTACGCCTGTATAGCAAATCTTCTTTATTAAAGGGATAGAGTGAAGTAAAGGATTAGCTCAGTGCCCGAAATACGCTGTGATACGGATATGATAAGATATAAGTTCCGGCATTCCTATGGGATACTCATTCGGTACGGGAAAGGAAAGGGAAATTTCAAAACCTGTTTAAAGAGATATAAATAAAACTTCTCCTCACATAAGAGACAGAGCATTTTTTCAGAGATAAGAACAGAAAGACATAAGAGGAAATGCTTGCCAGATATATGATGTGATACGGGTATGATACGATATAGTATCCTAAAAGCAAAGAAAGAAAAAACACTTCACAAGTATAAAAATAATCCCCACTAAAAATCTGCTGACCCCAAGAAAGCAAGCAAAACAAAGAAAAGAAAAGAAAAGAAAAGCAAAGCAAGCAAAACAAGGCAAGTATAAGGCAAGGCAGACAAAATAACCCGAAAACAAGAAAGCCCCTGCATCTTCCGATACAGGGGCTTCTCTCTAAAAACGGCGACTACCTACTCTCCCACTGTTA
>NZ_JBCODG010000068.1:0-26923 GCF_040928965.1 Bacteroides sp. 2201st1_D9_2201SCRN_220225
GATAGAGCTTTTTTCTTATATAGACTTGCTAAATTATATGCTTAAATATAAAATCCCTCAGATTGTTACGTTGATCCCATAAATGCCTTCTTTCAAATAATAAATTTGAGGCAAAAGTAATAAAAGGATACAAATTATAAAAAAAAACAAAAGCAAATCGAACAAACAAATCAAATAACTACTATGAAATACCCAATCTTACATTTTGGAGTATAAAATTGGGAATCATTTCTATAAATCATTAATTTTCAATATTTGTTGCAGAGAGACGGGCTTCCATACCTCTAAAACATAAAACTGAACTGTTTCTTCTGCGAAGCTTTAAAACTTTCAATCTCCAAAGAAAGCGATTTCTTCAACTGTCCTGACATAAAGTCCAGGAAAGGCAGATTGGTTTCTTCATCCTGACACTGACGAAGGGAAAGGATATATTCTTCCCTATCCTCTTTGAATATCTTGGTGGGGAAAAGGTGATAGCAAAATTGGAGGTAGTTCATTAGCAGCCGAGCCGTTCTGCCGTTACCATCCACCCATGGATGTATGGTTACAAAATTAAGGTGGGCATTGAAGCTCAATTCATATTGTTCCCGAAATGTTCCCACGCTCTTTTGCTTCTCTTGCAAAATGGTGCAAAGCTCATCCACCTTAGCAGGAATCTTCAGATAGTTCATATAAGAATGTCCACCAATGCCAGCCGTAACCCTACACAGGCGAAACTCTCCTTTGGAAGAATCAAAAGAACCACCCATCACACTATGAATGCAGCCAGTAGTACGCATCAGCATAGCATTCAACCTTTTCAGAAAAGCAGGAGTTATCGGTACAAGACGGTCGGATTCAGCTTTAGCAAATTCGTACGCTTGCTTTAAGTCTTCATTCATCAGATGATGTACAAGCGGTTTTCCTTTCGCTGTCACTCCCTCGTCAAAGAGAAGCTGCGTGTCAAGTTCGGTCAACGTAGAGCCTTCTATGGCTGTGGAATGGGTAATAAGAGAATAAAGGTAGTACTTATCATAGTCCACCGATTCACTGATACCAAGTTTTTGAAACTTCTGGTACAACTGTTCTATCTCTTGCCAAACACCTTGTTCCATACCACTTATTTAATAGGCTTTATTTCTTCTCAAAGGTAACTTATTTACTACGTTCAACCAAAGGAAATAATGATTTACTGCTATATTTTTTGCACGTATGGGGAAAATGTGGGGAAAATTCCATAAAAAGAAAAAACTAAGTAACTGATTTCTCAATACTTAGCTTTTATCTTAGTACCCAGACCCGGGGTCGAACCGGGATGGAAGTGAATCCACTGGTGTTTGAGACCAGCGCGTCTACCGATTCCGCCATCTGGGCATGTTGATTTCTCAAATGCGGTGCAAAGATACAGCTTTTTTTGAAAACTACAATACTTTCCTTAAAAAAAGGCGAAAAAAACGAGAAAATATTCTCCAAGCATTCCGCGTTTATAAAATATACAGTACTTTAGCAGAAACTTTTAAAACATTTAATATGATAACCAATAAGGATAATTTCTGTGTAATCATGGGTGGCGGTATCGGTAGCCGTTTCTGGCCTTTCAGCCGCAAAACTCTTCCGAAACAATTTCTGGATTTTTTCGGCACAGGGCGTTCATTATTGCAACAAACATTCGATCGGTTCAAGCAAGTAATCCCTACAGAAAACATACTGGTTGTAACCAATGACCTATATGCCGACTTGGTGAAAGAACAGCTTCCCGAATTAAACTCCGAACAGATTTTATTAGAACCTACACGCAGAAACACTGCCCCGTGCATTGCATGGGCTGCTTACCATATCCGTGCATTAAACCCAAATGCCAATATCGTAGTAGCTCCTTCGGATCATCTTATCCTAAAAGAAAGCGAATTTCTTTCAGCCATAGAGAAAGGGCTGGCATTCGTTGCAAAATCTGATAAGCTTCTAACTCTTGGCATTAAGCCTAACCGCCCGGAAACAGGATATGGTTATATACAGGTAGCCGAACATATAGACAGCAGCTTCTATAAAGTAAAAACCTTTACAGAAAAGCCCGAATTGGAATTAGCCAAAGTCTTTATAGAAAGCGGAGAATTTTATTGGAATGCCGGTCTCTTCATGTGGAATGTAAACAGTATCATCAAAGCCGGTGAATTACTTTTACCGGAATTGGCCACTAAATTGGCAGCCGGAAAAGATGTGTACGGAACACCGGAAGAAAAGAAATTCATAGATGAGAACTTTCCTGCATGCCCTAACGTATCCATCGACTTCGGCATTATGGAAAAAGCAGACAATGTATATGTATCATTGGGCGACTTCGGATGGTCTGATTTAGGTACATGGGGCTCCCTGTACGATCTTTCTCAAAAAGACGAATCGGAGAATGTCACTCTGAAATGCAGGTCGTTATTATACAATAGTAAAAACAATATTGTCGTACTTCCGCAAAACAAACTTGCTGTCATCGACGGGCTGGAAGGATACCTCATTGCCGAATCCGACAATGTCCTGCTGATTTGTAAAAAAGATGAAGAGCATTCCATACGTAAGTATGTGAATGATGCTCAAATTAAATTGGGAGAGGACTATATATAAATAGTTTTTTCAACGACAAAAAAGTAAAAAAAATCGGCAGTTGCTATTTCCAACTGCCGATTTTTTTTTATAATGGGAGGAAATAAAATCTTTTAGAACGCCATGGTGATAGCTTTGGCTATCGCCTTAAATTCTTCATCTGTCAATTTCAGCTTTGGGTTGGAAAAAAGCATATCCTTTTCATTCTGCATAGGAATCAAATGAATATGTGCATGAGGAACTTCCAAACCTAAAACTGCTTCACCCACTTTCCTACAAGGAAAAGCCTTGCCAATAGCCAATGCCACTTTCTTTGCAAAAACATGCATTGCAGCCAAATCCTCATCACTTAAATCGAAGATATAGTCCACTTCCTGTTTAGGAATGACCAGCGTATGCCCTTTCGCCAATGGATTAATATCAAGAAAAGCAAAGAACTTATCATTCTCCGCCACTTTGTAGCAAGGTATTTCACCCGCAATAATTTTGCTGAATATTGTTGCCATAATTTTACTTATATAAAATGAGGCAAGCCCGCATGCAGACCTGCCCCTCCTCTAAAATGATATGTTCACTACTTCCAGATTGATGATACCCTGCGGTACTTTAATCTCAGCAACATCACCCACTTTCTTGCCAAGCAAACCTTGTGCAATCGGAGTATTTACAGAAATCTTTCCCTCTTTCAGGTTAGCTTCACTTTCAGAAACAATAGTATAAGTCATCTTCATACCGTTTTTCACATTTTTCAGTTCCACTTTATTCAATATCTGTACACTGTCGGTTTTCAATTTAGATTCATCAATAATCTTTGCATCCGCAATAACCTGTTTCAGTTTATTGATTTTCATTTCAAGAAGACCTTGAGCTTCTTTTGCAGCATCATATTCTGCATTTTCCGACAAGTCACCTTTATCGCGTGCCTCAGCAATAGCTGCCACAATCTTCGGGCGTTCTATCGTTTCCAACTGTTTCAAATCGGCCAACAACTTATTGTAGCCTTCTTCTGACATATAAGCCATAGTTTTTCCTCCTTATTATTTATAATGTTTTTTAATGGTACTATAAACAAAAAAGAATTCCAACATGGTCAGCATGCTGGAACCCTCTTCCTATTTTTTCCTTTGCAAAGATAGACTTTTAAATAATGCGTGTCAAGCAAAAAGCAGTGCTTTGTAACATATTTAAATGAAATCTTCTAATTTATAACATGTTACAGCAAAGTTTTCACCGCCGCATCCAAATCTTTAATTGTTTCGCCACGGGCACTCAACTCGCTCTTTTTATTGATTAGGAAGACAGCAGGAAGCGACTGTACATTATAAGCGGCAGCTATGCTGGAATATACCCCATTGGCGTCACGTACACATATCCACGGCAGATTATCGGCTGTTGTTTTCCAATAGTGCTCATCAGCATCCAAAGAAACCTGGTAAATCTCCAAGCCCTGACCGGCATACTTGTCGTATAAATCACGCAGCATATAATTATGTGTAGGAGAAACCGCACTCTGATAGATTGTGAAATCCAAAATAACAGCTTTCCCCTTCAAATCACTCAACTTGTGCATATTGCCTTTCATGTCGCGCAAGTTAATATCAATGATACCTGTTTCCGACACAGCCTCCGTAGGAAGTTCCACGACCTTCTGCTGCGGGGCACGGGTATTCTTCATTCCCTTTATTACTATATTATAAAGATTCTTCGAACGGTCAGCATGCGGATAATAATTGTTCAGGCTGGTTGCCACTGCAGCAAAGCACTTCACATCATCTTTATTATTCAACGGATCGAATATGAGATAATTATTTAATTTCTGAAATAAAGCAAAATAAGCAGCTGCCGTATTAGGAGCGGCAAAAATATAATTAATCTTCACTTCATCCTTATAGTCCTTCATCAGTGTAGCCAAACTATCCTCAAACACATCCGTACCGATTTTATGGGCTTGCATACTTTGAATCAACGCATTTACATTGGTTTGAAGTTGCATTTGCTTCAATGTAAGTTCTTTTATCTTCACACTGTTTGCCGAACCTTCTACTGTATAAGCCGTAGAAAAATCCGTATACGGTGCATTAAACCGAACCGTTTCCGCAGAATCTATGGAAAAGTTGATAACCTTATCATCTACACGCAAACGATAAAATTCAGGTGATACAGGGCATGCCTGCTTAAAAGCAAACGTACCGTCACTCTTCAACTTAACGGAGTCCAAAGGAACAATACCCTCTAAAGCCGAAGCTTCCAGGTAAAGCATTTTACCGTCAGCACCGGATATTTCACCTTCCACTTTAAATTCCGGTCCGGAATTACATGCGCTTAACCCCAAAACAGCCAATGCTACAAAAAGAATCTTTTTCATATTTCATGTATTTTTCTAAAAAGAACGTGCAAATATACTCCTTTTCACGGTTAGTCAAAGCATTTTCCCACTTCTTACACTTATAAAAGTGCAAAAAACAACTAAATACAAACTTTTTATCTCATTCCCACCGTATTACACGAATAAAATATGTATCTTTGCAAGCATTTTGAAAGAAAAATAGATATAAAACATTTTTTATGATTAACCCAATTGTTAAGACGATCGAGCTTCCTGATGGCAGAACCATCACGCTCGAAACGGGAAAGCTGGCAAAACAGGCAGACGGTTCTGTAATGCTTCGTATGGGTAACACCATGCTGTTAGCTACTGTTTGTGCCGCCAAGGACGCAGTTCCCGGAACAGATTTCATGCCGTTACAGGTAGAGTACAAAGAAAAATTCTCCGCATTCGGACGTTTCCCCGGAGGTTTTACAAAACGCGAAGGCCGTGCTTCTGATTATGAAATTCTTACCTGCCGCCTCGTAGACCGTGCTCTCCGCCCTTTATTCCCCGACAATTTCCACGCAGAGGTATATGTAAACATCATCCTCTTCTCAGCAGACGGCGTTGACATGCCGGACGCACTGGCAGGACTTGCAGCTTCTGCCGCCCTCGCTGTTTCAGATATTCCTTTCAACGGACCGATTTCCGAAGTACGCGTAGCACGTATCAACGGCGAATTTGTTATCAATCCTACTTTTGAGCAATTGGAAAAGGCTGACATGGATCTGATGGTAGGCGCCACTTATGAAAACATCATGATGGTGGAAGGTGAAATGGATGAAGTTTCCGAAAGAGACTTGCTGGAAGCCATGAAAGCTGCTCACGAAGCAATCAAGATACAATGTAAGGCCCAGATGGAACTGGCAGAAGAAGTCGGTTCTACCGTAAAACGCGAATACTGCCACGAAGTAAACGATGAAGAACTCCGCAAGGCTGTTCACGACGCCTGCTATGACAAGGCTTATGCAATTGCAGCTTCCGGTAACAAGAATAAGCATGAGCGTATGGATGCTTTCGATGCCATCCGCGAAGAATTCAAGGCACAATTCAGCGAAGAAGAACTGGAAGAAAAAGCTCCGCTTATCGACCGCTACTACCACGATGTTGAAAAAGAAGCCATGCGTCGTTCCATCCTGGATGAAGGCAAGCGTCTCGACGGACGTAAGACTACCGAAATCCGTCCTATCTGGTGCGAAATCGGTTATCTGCCCGGTCCTCACGGCTCCGCTATCTTCACACGTGGTGAAACCCAGTCTCTGTCTACCGTTACTTTAGGTACAAAACTGGACGAAAAAATTATCGACGACGTTCTGGAACATGGAAAAGAACGTTTCTTACTGCACTACAACTTCCCGCCGTTCTCTACGGGTGAAGCCAAAGCACAACGTGGTGTAGGTCGTCGCGAAATCGGTCACGGACACCTTGCATGGCGTGCTTTGAAAGGACAAATCCCTGCCGATTATCCGTATGTAGTACGTGTAGTATCCGATATTCTCGAATCAAACGGTTCATCTTCCATGGCTACCGTATGTGCCGGTACGCTGGCGCTGATGGATGCCGGTGTAAAAATCAAGAAGCCCGTATCCGGTATTGCAATGGGATTGATTAAGAATGCAGGCGAAGAAAAATACGCAGTATTGTCCGACATCCTCGGTGATGAGGACCACCTCGGCGATATGGACTTCAAGGTAACCGGTACAAAGGACGGTATCACTGCTACCCAGATGGATATCAAAGTAGACGGTCTGTCTTATGAAATCCTTGAAAAAGCATTGTTACAGGCTAAAGAAGGCCGCGAATACATTCTGAGTAAAATCACCGAATGTATCGCTGAACCGCATGCCGACCTGAAACCGCATGCTCCACGCATCGAAACCATGACTATTCCTAAAGAATTCATCGGTGCAGTAATCGGCCCGGGCGGAAAGATTATCCAGGGTATGCAGGAAGAAACCGGTGCAACAATCACTATCGAGGAAATAGACAATATCGGTAGAATTGAAATTGCCGGAACCAACAAGAAGTCCATCGACGATGCAATGCGTATCATCAAAGGTATCGTGGCAGTACCGGAAGTAGGTGAAGTCTACAAAGGTAAAGTACGTTCTATCATGCCTTACGGTGCATTCGTTGAATTCTTACCGGGCAAAGACGGTTTGCTCCATATTTCTGAAATCGACTGGAAGCGTCTGGAAACAGTAGAAGAAGCCGGAATCAAGGAAGGTGACGAGATTGATGTGAAGTTGCTTGACATTGATCCTAAGACCGGTAAGTTCAAACTGTCTCGCAAAGTATTGCTTCCGAAACCGGAAAGACAGGAAAGACCGGAAAAGAAAGACAAATAATCCCTATCAATAAATAGGATATATGAGCCCGACAGTGATCTGCCGGGCTTTTTTTCACTCCCCACCCATGGAAATCAAAAAAACAACAGGTATTGTTTGCATATTACAAAAAGATTATGTTGCTTTGTGATACGAAACCTTAAATCGTACGAAAAAACTCCAATTTGAATGTCCGACTCCATTAAATTACATACGATGGACCTTTTCTCGCGTTTTTTCCAGGAGAACCAAGAAAAGTTCCTGACTTTTGCTTATTCCTACCTCAGAGATAAAGCGGAAGCGGAAGACGTGCTAATGGAATCCATGATTGCCCTATGGGAAAACCGGAACCGTTGGGAAGAAGGAAGCAATCTGCATGCCTTGCTGTTGACCATAATCAAAAACAAATCACTCAATCTGTTAGAGCACAAAAAAATACGCCTGCAAGCAGAAGAAAATATAAACAGCCATAACCAGCGGGAGCTCAACTTGCGTATATCCACCTTAAAAGCCTGCGAACCCGAGCAGATATTCGACAACGAAATACAGCACATCGTTCACAAGGCCTTAGAGCAAATGCCACAACAAAGCCGGACTATTTTCATGCTGAGCCGTTACCAGAATCTCCCCAACAAACAAATTGCCGAGCAACTGCATGTTTCACTGAAAACCGTAGAAGCGCATATCACCAAAGCCCTCCGCATACTGCGATTGGAGTTGAAAGATTACCTGGCTTCCATACTTCTCTGAGCAATAAAAGTATTTTTTCAGAAAAAAGTTTCCTTTTTTGATAGGGTTGTCCACACTTCGCCGGTTATATATACAGAAAGGCGGTAAAGTCCCTCTCTTTAACCAAGCAACTCTATTTATGATGAACCAGGAATTACTATACAAATATTTTAAAGGAACAGCATCCATTGAAGAAGAGAAACAGATTCTGGACTGGGTTGAAGCTTCTGAAGAAAACCGGGAAGCCTACCTGAAAGAGCGTATGCTGTTCGACGTATCCCTGTTTTCCACAAAACAAGACAATAAGAAGAAAACAATACGACTCATGCCAATGCTCTGCTGGGCGGCGCGTATTGCAGCGGCAGTCATCATTGCCGTATCAGGTTACTACATGACCACAAATTATATATATAATAAGGATGCACAGCCTCAAACCATTACTGTTCCTGCCGGGCAACGCGCCCAAATTACTCTTGCCGACGGTACACGCGTATGGCTCAATGCCCAATCCACGCTTACATATGCTTCCGACTTCGGTCGCAATGACCGCAACGTCGAGTTAGACGGCGAAGCATATTTTGAAGTTGCCAAAAACAAAAAATTACCGTTCTATGTACATACGGAAATGCACAAGGTAAGAGTGGTCGGAACCAGCTTTAACGTCTGCGCATACAAAGGCAGCAAAGAGTTCGAAACAACATTGGTGGAGGGTATCGTAGACATCTACCCAAGCTGTAACAACCAAGTGATTACCCGCCTTCAAAAGGATGAGTTTTTTGCCAATTATGACGGACGCTGCAAGAAAACCATCCTCCCCTCGTACGAATATCTCCGCTGGAAAGAGGGATTATACTGTTTTGATGATGTACCCTTCAGCGGCATCCTGGACAAGCTTGAAAAATACTACAACGTAAAGATAACCGTCACCAGCCCCAGACTACTGACCCACGAAGGCCTGACCGGCAAATTCAGGGAACAGGATGGCATAGAGCACATCTTGAGAGCCATCTCCAAAGAGCATCCGTTCAAGTTCCGCATCAATGAAAACAAAGATTCAATAATCATATATGAATAAACAAAACCTTTAAATTTAGTACTAACCCCTTAAAACCGAACAGCATGAAACCATAAAGCAACAGTCCTAAGAATTACTTCCCTTTTTTATACAAAAAAGATCGGAAAGTACCCCCATACTTTCCGATCCGAAACAGTCAAAAATCGACCTTAATCAATTTATTAACTTAACACAGTGACAAAGATATGAGAAAAATTTCTTTGAATGGACTTTTTTGTCCAAAAAGTTTTGAAAACAAGCAATTATTGCGTACTATGAAGACCACACTATTCCTTCTTCTGTTTGTAACATTCCAAGCATACTGCGGGAATAGCTACTCTCAGAACGCCAAAGTAAGTATCCCCGATTCTCAGCTGAGAGTAGGGCAAATACTTTCCCAAATTGAATCCCAGACAGACTATCTGTTTGTATACAACAAAAAGAGTGTCGATGTACGGCGCACTGTTAATGTAGATGCGAAAAACAAAGCCGTAGCCGAACTTCTGGATGAAATATTTGCCGGAACAAACATCAGATATGTAATGGAAGGCAAAAATATAGTTCTGACCAAAAGAGGTGAAAGCATCGAAAACGTAGCCGGAACACAACAGGAAAGAGTCACTGTAAAGGGTGTCGTTACCGATTCCAAGGGCGAACCGATTATCGGTGCAAATGTATTGGAAAAGGGTACGACCAACGGCATCATCACCAACCTGGACGGAGAGTTCACCCTCAACGCACCTGCCAATGCCACTTTAGTCATTTCCTACATAGGCTATGAACCTATAAACGTTACGCTCAACGGCCGTACATCGCTAAAAATCCAAATGAAAGAAGAAGCGCTGGCATTGGAAACCGTTGTCGTAACAGCTATGGGCATCAAGAAAAAAGAGGCCTCTCTCACCTACTCTACCCAACAGGTGGGCGGCGATGAACTGACCCGCGCCAAAGACCCTAATATGATTAACGCCCTTGCCGGTAAGACAGCAGGCGTATCCATCACCCGTAACTCCTCCGGTCTGGGCGGCTCAGCCAAAGTATCCATCCGCGGTATCCGTTCTGCCAATGCCGATGGAAACAACCAACCGTTATATGTTATCGACGGTGTGCCTATGCTGAACAACGTAGCCGAGCAGGCATTCTCCGCCATGGGCGGTAACAACGATGCCGGCAACCGTGACTCGGGCGACGGTATCTCCAACTTGAATCCGGACGACATTGAAAGCATGAGCATACTGAAAGGTGCTTCCGCAGCAGCCCTCTACGGCTCACAAGCTGCCAACGGCGTAATCCTGATTACCACCAAGAAGGGTAAAGCCGGCATGCAACGTATCGTATTCAACTCCAACCTGACCATAGACCATGCCATTTGCCTGCCCGAATTCCAAGACAAATACGGCGCAAGCGGAGCTACAAGCTGGGGTACGGTTCCGGAAAATGCAAACTCCACACCCATCAAAGCTTACGATAACGTAGGCGACTATTTCAGCAACGGAGTTACTGCAACCAATTCACTATCCATCATGACGGGTAAAGAGAAAATGCAGACCTACTTCTCTTATGCCAACACCACCGCCAAAGGTATTGTCGATGTAAACAAACTGCAAAAGCATAATATCACCTTCCGTGAAACAGCCTCTTTGTTCAACGACCGTCTCACATTGGATGCCAATGTAAACCTGATGACCCAGAAAATCAAGAACCGCCCTACTTCCGGCGGCTACTACATGAACCCGCTGGTAGGTTTGTACACCTTCCCGCGTGGTGAAGACCTCAATATCTATCGCGACAATAACGGATTCGAAAAATACGATGAAAACAGATCCATGCCATTGCAGAACTGGTATACGGACATCAGCGGATTCAGTCAGAACCCCTATTGGCTGACGAACAGAGTTACCAGTAACGACAAGCGTTTCCGTACCTTAGCTTCCTTAAGCGCGAACTTGAAGATAAACGACTGGTTCAGCGTTCAGGCCCGCGGTAATGTAGACTATATCAATGACAATTACGAGCAGAAAATGTATGCCGGAACAACGGCCGATGTAGCTCATCAGAACGGCCGCTATATCAAAATGAACCGTCAGGACTTCATGGTTTACGGTGATTTTATGGCCATGTTCAACAAAACATGGAACGACTGGAGCTTGAATGCAGCCATAGGCAGCAGTATCAATACCACCAAAGTCAACTCCTTAAGTCTCGACTCCGGTAAATCCGGCTTGTACAAGGCTAATGTCTTCACAGTTCCTAACATGAATCTCAGCGGTGCAGGCACTTCATACATTGATGAAACAGCCAACCAAAGACGTACCATCCAGTCTGTATTCGCAACCGCACAGCTCGGTTGGAAAGAGAGTATCTACCTGGATGTAACCGCACGCAACGACTGGTCTTCCACACTTGCCAACACCAAAAGCGAAAACTCCGGCTTTTTCTATCCGTCGGTAGGTCTCTCATGGATTCTCAACAAAACTCTCAACCTGCCCGAATGGATAAGCTTCGGCAAGGTTCGTGCTTCCTGGGCACAAGTCGGCAACGACCTTCCCATCGGCATCACCAGCCCGGCGCAGACCATCACGGCAGGCGGCGTAGTGAAACCCATCGACTACTACTTTGCAGAAGATTTGAAACCGGAAATCAGCAACTCCATCGAAGTAGGTACTGAGTGGAAGTTCTTCAACAGCCGTCTGGATTTCGACTTCACATTCTACCGCACGGATACCAAAAACCAACTGATCCGCGTAAACACTACCGCCGAACAACGTCCTTACCGTTGGATAAACGCAGGTAAGATACGCAATACGGGTGTTGAAATCACCTTAGGCGCTACGCCGCTGATGAACGATAATTTCCGCTGGAAAACCCAGTTCAACTTTGCTACCAACAAGAACAAGATTGTATCCTTGGGCGGCACACCCAACTTCCAATACGCTTCGGGCAATGTAAGCATGCCCTATAAAATGATGGTTGTAGAAGGCGGTTCGCTGGGCGACATCTACGGCAACGTATTTGTACGCGATGCAAACGGTAAAATCCTGCTGGAACCGGCAACAGACAAAGACGGTAACCCCAACGCAAAAGCCGGCCTGCCTCAGGTTACAACCGACAAAGCCGCCAAGATAGGCAACTTCAATCCCGACTGGACACTGGGCTGGAGCAATACCGTGACATACAAAGGTTTCTCGCTTTACTTCCTGATTGACGCACGCGTAGGTGGCGACGTAATTTCGCTGACACAAGCCGGACTGGACTATGCCGGTGTGAGCAAGGCAACCGGTGATGCCCGCGACGCAGGCTACTATATGCTGGAAGGACAAAAGATTAATGATGTACAGAAATTCTATCAAATGGTAGGCGACCGCGGCAACGGAACAACGGAATTCTACCGCTATGACGGAACAAACATCCGCTTGCGCGAAGTATCCTTGGGTTACTCCTTCCCGCAGCAAATGCTTGAAAAGACCGGATTCATCAAAGGAATAGACTTGTCGCTGGTGGCACGCAACCTGTTCTTCATCTACAAAGATGCACCGTTCGATCCGGATGCCACAATGTCGGTAGGCAATGACAACCAGGGATTGGACACCTTCGGCATGCCTTCAACAAGAAACATAGGATTCAACATTAAATTTACTTTCTAAATACCCGAACGATATGAATAAGATAAAATATACAACCGCATTGCTCCTCGGCGGTCTCCTGAGTTTTTCATCCTGTACCGACAACTTTGCCGACTTCAACAGTACCGACGGAGCTTATACAGAAGAATTGCAGAAATACGATAACCAGACCAACCTCGTACCTTTCGCCACCATTCAAAAGGGTATCATCTACCAGACCGGAGTGGACGGTACGGACTGGCAATACCAGGTTATACAGAACTTAGTGGCGGACATGTTCTGCGGATACTTCCACGACATGAACGGTTCGTTCAATGCCAACAACTCCACCTATAATCTGAACAACGGCTGGACAAGCGCCATGTGGGTATACACCTACGGATACGTCATGCCTTCCATCGCCGATGCGGAAGCGCTGAATACAGAAAAGGAATGGCCTCTTTACCACGCCATTACCAAGATTCTGAAAGTAGCTACCCTTCATCGTGTGAGCGACTATTACGGCCCTATCCTTTACGACGGATTCGGAACAGCCGACCAGAAGCCGCAGTCACAGGAAGAAGTCTACAAACGTTTCTTTGAAGACCTGGAAACAGCCGTGAACATACTGAAAGATTATAAAGGCGGCGTATCCTTTGAAAGCGCCGACTTCATGATGCCGGAAGGCAAACGCACTCCCGCACAATGGCTGAAATTCGCCAACTCTCTCCGCTTGCGTCTGGCCATGCGCGTATCTAACGTAGCTCCCGAACTTGCCGAAAAACAGGCCAAAGCAGCTTTGGATGCTGCCAACGGCGGCGTACTGGAAACAGCCAACGAAACGGTAGGCGAATACGGCATCCGCAATCCGCTGGGTGGTGTTGCCGGCTGGAGCGAAGTGTATATGAACGCAAGCTTGGAGTCTTTCCTGAAAGGCTACAACGATCCTCGCCTTAAATCCTACTTCAACCCGGCACAAGACGGCAGAGACAAAGACGGCAACATTAACAGAGAAGTTGCCGGAGTAAAACAACTCAGCAGCATTGAAGATGAATACAAAGGTGTCCGCCAAGGCACAGGCGTAGCCGACAACCGCTACTCCACACACTCGCAGACCACCGTTACGACCGCCAGTAAAATCATTGTCATGAGCGCGGCCGAAGTATGGTTCCTGCGCGCAGAAGCAGCCTTACGATATAACACCGGCGATGATGTGGAAAACTGTTATAAACAAGGTGTTACCGTATCCTTTGCACAATGGGATGCCAATGGTGTCAGCGATTATCTGGAAAGTGACGATAGACCGGCTGCCTACATAGATGTATTCGATGCTAAGTTCAATGCGGATGCACCTTCAACGATCACTCCGAAATGGGACAATACAGCCGATAAGGAAGAAAAACTGGAAAGAATCATCACTCAGAAGTGGCTGGCCCTCTATCCGGAAGGTTGTGAAGCATGGGCGGAACAACGCCGTACCGGTTATCCGCGGCTCATCAAGGTTGCGGTGAACAACAGCGGCAATACCATCAGTACCGACGATATGATTCGCCGTGTATTCTTCAACCAAGATTACAAGACGGACAACAAGGCATTGTATGACGCTTTAGTCAGCAAGCTGGGCGGTGCAGACAACGGCGGCACACGTCTTTGGTGGGATACCGGACGGAATAACTTCTAAAAAATACAAAGGCATATTTTTTGATTAGTGATGTTTTCTCCGTATTAGTTATTACGGGAAAAGGTTGCAAGGAGCAAAGTCGGGGGGCTTTGCTCCTTCTTTTCATATATAAGAGACCGAAGCGGTTCCCCTTTTTCCATAAGGCATAAACAAACTGTCTTATAACAGCGCCCGGACAATTGCAAGAGCTTGTCTGCCTAAAGGCCGGGAGTTATTCGGATAAGTCCGCAGGTTTTGAGGTGTACCAGCAGCTGGTACGGCGTGTACCAACAAGTGGTACGGCAGCTACCAAAGGTTGGTACTCCATGTACCTTAGGTTGGTACGGCAAGTACCACTGCTTGGTACAAGACATACCAAAGGGCAGTACCAACCTGGTACATATATCTTATTGATTATAAGTGCTATGATACTTATTTATATTCCTGTATCGGAAGCTCCCCCCTCAATGCTCCAAGCGCATTCAGCGCCAATGCTTCCATTTCATCCTCACCCGGATAAACATGAACCGGTGCAAGGAACGAAATGCGCTCCTTCAGACGGGAAATGATATAATCGGAATGTGCCATGCCGCCCGTCAGCAGAATGGCATCTATCTTACCGTACAACACAACGGAAGCCGCACCGATGCTTTTGGCTATCTGGTAAATCATGGCATCCAACACCAACCCGGCATGCTTGTCCCCTTCCTCTATCCGGCGGACAATGGCAGGCACATCGGTCGTGCCCAAATGGGCTGTCAGCCCGGCACGGCCGGAGATACGCTTTTTAAGTTCGTCTTTTGTGTAGCGACCGGAACAGCAAAGATCTATCAACTGCCCGGCAGGAAGCGTACCGGCACGTTCCGGCGAGAACGGGCCTTCACCGTCAAGCGCATTATTTACGTCGACAGCCTTGCCATGATGATGAACGCCGACGGATATGCCGCCGCCCAAGTGGCAGACAATCAAGTCCAGCTCTTCGTAGCGCGTATGATGCTCGACGGCATAGCGACGGGCAATGGCGCGCTGGTTCAGCGCATGCCAGATAGTGATGCGGGGCATAAGGGGAGAGCCGGTGATGCGGGCTATCTCGTCCAGCTCGTCCACAACACCGGGATCGGCAATGAATGCACGGCAGCCCGGAAGCAACGCGGCCAGTTCGGAAGCTATGAGGCATCCCAAATTGCAGGCATGGGTGCGCATGGCATGAAGAATATCGTCCAGCATGGCGTCATTCACCTCATATACGCCGCCCGGTATGGGCTTCAGCAGTCCGCCGCGCCCCACTATGGCGTCAAACTCAAAAGGTATATTATTGGCTTCCAATTCTTTCAGTACCAAATCCTTGCGGAATTCAAACTGGTCGATGATATGAGAAAAGGAAGACAGTTCGTCTACCGTGTGACGGATGCTTCGTACCAAGCGGGGTACTTCGTTCTCGTATACGGCAATTTTTGTCGAAGTGGAACCGGGGTTGATGACGAGTAGCTTCATCGATGTATTTATTATTTACGATTTACAATTTGATAGTTGCGAAATATCATTTGCAGTTTCCGAGCCGCAACTGGTGAGGCATGCCATAGCAATGCTGTAATACTTGGACAAGCCGGAATCGCTGCGCGAAGGTAGCACAACAGGGCATATAGGTCCTTGAAGCAACCCCGCCATATCGGCATGAGAGAAAAGGGAGACAGCCTTATAGAAAGCATTGCCCGATTCGATATTCGGGAAAATCAAGACATCGGCCTCGCCGTTGATGGGAGATACAATGTCTTTGATGTCGCCGCTCGTCTTTTCGCAGGAAGTCTTTACATCCAACGGGCCGTCGATGATGACGTTTCCAAACTCGCCTGCCTCGGCAAGTTCCACAATATTGACATAATCCAACGAATGAGGGAACTTGGCGCTCACCTTTTCCGTACAATGGATAAGTGCGATACGCGGCTGTTCGATACCGAAATGGCGGCAGGTATGGATGGCATACCAAATCATCTCTATGCGCTGCTGCAAAGTGGGCCGGGGAATGACTGCGGCATCCGAAAAGAACAGCAGCTTATCATAGGTGGGAATCTGCATGACAGCCAGATGTGTCAGAATCTTTCCTTTGGGCAGCAGTCCTTTTTCCTTGTCGAGAATGGCATGAAGCAGATTATCCGTATTGATAATACCCTTCATCAGAATATCCGCACCGCCCTCACGCACGATGCGCACCGCTTCGCGCGCCGCTTCATCCTTGTCTTCAATATGCAACGTCTGCACATATTCGGGATATTTCTTTAAAGTAGGATATTTCTCCAAAATGGCCGAATCGCCGATCATCAGAAATTCGGCAATGCCTTCGTCCAAAGCACGGGCTATGGCATATTCAGTATTGGGGTCATTGGCACAGACTACGGCAATGCGTTTCCTTTTATTTAAGGTCTTGAGATGAGAAGTTAATTGATCAAAGTTCCGAATAGGTTCCATAACGTTAGATTTTTAGCAAATATCTAAAAAAATGTCGAGAAAAAGAACGGTATACTTCATTTTATTTCTATGTTTTATATCATTTTGACAGGTTCAGTACGGAGAGCACAGAGTTTCACGGAGTTTTCGGAACAAAAAAAACATATTTCTTCATCACATTTTTCAGACAGAAGAACAAAAGAACATATTCCGCTTTGTCTTTTTGTTCTTTTTGATAAAAAAACATGCCATGTCGCAAGACTGAACATGCCGTGATTTGCCGCAATACCCCTTAAAGAAATAAAAAAAACTCCGTGAAACACTGTGCCCTCTGTGGTGAATTATGTACTTTTGTCACAAATACAGAGAGATATACAATATGAACAGCCTTATTTTTCCGCCATACGTGCACGAGGGCGACCGGGCGATAATCCTCTCCCCCTCCAGCAAGATTGACAAGTCCTTCCTGAAAGGAGCCAAAAAACGGCTGAAGTCATGGGGACTGGAGGTTATCATTGCCAAGCATGCAGGCAGTGCGCACGGCACTTACGCCGGAAGCATACAGCAACGGTTGAAAGACCTGCAGGAAGCCATGGACGACGAGAAAGCCAAAGTTATCCTTTGCAGTCGCGGCGGATACGGTGCTGTGCATCTGGTGGGGCAGCTCGACTTCACCCGGTTTCGCCAGCATCCCAAATGGCTTATCGGCTTCAGCGACATCACCGCCCTGCACAACGTGTTTCAGCAAAACGGCTTCGCTTCGCTGCACGCTCCCATGGCACGGCATCTCACCGTGGAGCCGGAAGATGATTTTTGCTGTCAGGCATTGAAAGACATCCTCTTCGGCAATAAACTGCAGGAAGAAACCTCGTTCAGCTATACCTGCCCGGCACACAAGCTCAATCGCAAAGGCGAGGGAATGGGCATCCTTCGGGGCGGAAACCTGGCGGTGCTTTACGGGCTGCGCGGCACGCCTTATGACATTCCGGCAGAAGGTACGGTACTCTTCATCGAAGACATAGGCGAGCGTCCCCATGCCGTAGAGCGTATGATGTACAATCTGAAACTGGGCGGCGTACTCGAAAAGCTGTCCGGACTGATTATCGGACAGTTTACCGAATACGAAGAGAACATGTCTTTAGGCAAAGAACTGTACGGCGCATTGGCCGATTTGGTAAAAGAATACGATTATCCTATATGCTTCGGATTTCCGGTGGGACACGTTACGATGAACGTACCGATGATTAACGGTGCGCAGGTCATGCTGGAAGTTGGAAAAAAAGAAGTGAAACTAACATTTAACACCCACAAAGAATGAAACGGAATTATACAATTATCCCACTGTCACTGCTGTTGCTCATAGCGATGGTAGCGTGCAGCAATAAAAGCAAAGGCAATACCGACAGTGAGGGAAAACAACCCAAGAGCACGGTCAGCGTACCCCAATTCGATGCAGACAGCGCTTACCGGTATGTCAAGGAGCAAGTAGACTTCGGCCCCCGCGTACCCAATACTGCGGCACACAAAGCCTGTGGAGAATATCTTGCAAAGAAGCTGGAACAATTCGGCGCCACGGTATACAACCAGCAAGTGGATTTAACCGCCTATGACGGCACCCTCCTAAAAGCCCGCAACATCATCGGCAGCTACAAGCCCGAAACGAAGAAACGCATCGTGCTGCTCTCGCATTGGGACAGCCGTCCATGGGCAGATGCCGACTCTGACGAGAAAAACCGTCACACACCCATTCTCGGCGCCAACGACGGTGCGAGTGGGGTAGGCGTATTGCTCGAAATAGCCCGCCAACTGCACAAACAGCTACCCGAGCTGGGCATCGACATCGTACTGGTAGATGCCGAAGACTACGGCCCTCACCAATCCTATACAGGCAACCATAAGGAAGAATATTGGGCGCTCGGTTCGCAGTACTGGGCACAGAATCCCCATGTCCAAGGATATAATGCGCGTTTTGGCATCCTTCTTGATATGGTAGGCGCCAAAGACGCCACTTTCTTCTACGAAGGATACTCCGAAGAGTTTGCCAAAGGCATCAACCGGAAAGTATGGAATGCGGCCAATAACCTGGGCTACGGACGTTATTTCGTAAAAGAAAAAGGGAATATCGTAACCGACGACCACCTTTTTGTGTTCCGGAACGCACGCATCCCTACCATCGATATCATTCAATACAGCGAGGAAACCGGATTCTACGAAAACTGGCATACCCTGAAAGATGATATGGACGGCATCGACCGCAACACTCTGAAGGCAGTAGGCCAGACGGTCATGGAAGTTATCTACAATGAAAAATAAATACTAAAGATAAAATTATTATGAGTATCAACGAAGTACAAGATGAAGTAATCGCCGAGTTCAATGATTTCGACGACTGGATGGACCGCTATCAGCTCCTCATCGATTTAGGAAATGAACAGGAACCGCTTGATGACAAATATAAAACAGAACAGAATCTGATTGAAGGCTGTCAAAGCCGTGTATGGCTGCAGGCGGACGAGGAAAACGGCCGAATCGTTTTCCAAGCCGAAAGCGATGCTTTAATTGTAAAAGGCATTATCTCGCTGCTTATCAAAGTGCTGTCCGGACATACCCCGGACGAGATTCTGAATGCGGACCTCTACTTTATAGACAAGATAGGATTAAAGGAGCATCTTTCTCCCACACGCAGTAACGGATTGCTCTCGATGGTGAAACAGATGCGAATGTATGCGTTGGCATTCAAGGCTAAAAGCGCTAATGATTAAGCAGACTGTTGCTATTTCGAGGGTGTGTCAAAACTAACATTCGCTTGCTATTTGTTTCTTTTTAGGCACGGATTACACGGAAAACACAGATTTTCTTTGTTTTTTTCCGTGAAATCCGCGAAATCCGTGCCCAAAAGAAATCATCAAATGTATTTTGACACCTCTCATATATATACCATCGGTTTACTTTTCTTCTCCCTCCACATACTCCAGTATATCTCCCGGCTGGCAATCCAATACCTTGCAAATAGCTTCCAATGTGGAGAAACGGACAGCCTTTGCCTTACCGGTCTTCAGAATAGAAAGATTCGCCGGCGTAATGTCAATCTTCTCCGCCAACTCCCCCAAAGATATTTTTCTTCGGGCCATCATAATGTCAAGGTTTACTATAATCATTTTCTTTTTCCCAATATTCGGTTAAATAGTCAAGTCCTGTTCTTCTTTCATCTTCAATCCTATTGCGAATACCTCGGCCACAATCAATGTAGAAATTCCTAATACCAAAGTGGTTGTATTCACCGTATCCGAAAGATGCAACTCGTAACCATGAACGGAAAAAACATTGCCTACACTCCTAAAAGTAAGATATGCCGGAAGAAGCGCCGTACAGAAACTGATAATCAATGCCGCCCCTAACAGGCGCAAGCGGTGGACGTTCTTCCAGTTGAAGATATCGGACTTGTTGATAGAAATCACCAAGCGGACAAACAGCACAATACTCCAGACACATATAACTATATGGAGAAAATTCAACAAAGTAAAAGCAGCCTGCTCCAAAGTTGTGGACTCCGTATCGACACTGACCATCATCGAGTTGAAAGAGACCGGTACATATTCACCGCTCCTTTCATTATAAACGGAATCTTGGAAAAGACCGTTATCGCCTAAACCGGAAAGGTGCTCCGGCAGCAGGCTGATGTACTTCATGTTCATCAGTTTTTTCTGGCTTGCCTCGGAAGCATTGCCGTCAATCCCGGCTTCCACACCGGCTTTCACCCCTACGATAAAATAGTAGCCGGTCTCAAAAACCGAATAGCTCAACACGAGCACTACAATCACACAAAGAATATTCAGTCGTCTTTTCATATTTTAAAAGTTGTATCAGTTGCCGGTAACCGATAAGAATTCATTACTTTACAAGAGACGGCAAACAACACTGCCGCTACCGCCAGACAGCTCCAATAGGCCGGTTCTCCAAGCAAATCGGATGTATATTTCACATCGGGATAATGCAAACTGAGGAATACCGACAGGCTGTTGTTCAGAATATGTATTAAAATTCCAGGAACCAGACTGCCCGTTCTATAATAGAGCCAGGCAAACAAGCCCCCCGATAATATAGCACCTGCCACCTGTGCCGGATTAATATGGAAAATTCCGAAAACAAGGGCGGAAAGGATAATAGCCTTCACCGGACTGTACCTTTGCAGCAATACTTTTGTAATCGCCCCCCGAAACAACATCTCTTCCAAGACAGGCCCTAACACCGAGATACAGATAATGCCCAGCCAACCCGATTGCAACACATCGAATGTAGCTCCCATCCAATCAGGCAGGAAAGACAATCTGGCCATCACAAAGTCTATCAGGAAAATAGTAGAAAGGCCTATGATGATACTCCATCCCAAATAAGCAACCGACACCGGAGACCATATCCGCCCGTCATCTTTCAAATAGCCTTTCTTCCATAAATAGCCACCCATACCGACAAATCCCAGCAACATACTCGGAGCCAAAGCTATAACGCTTGCAGCATCTATCGTACCACTGACCGCATACGAATAAAGCATGGCAAAAGGCATCACCAACAATGCAGCCAAAATCTGCATTACAAAATAAATCAAAACCAGTTTTATTGCTGTTTTCATCGTTCCTTCTTTTTTAAGAGCGTGTAAAGATACACATTTTCCTGCGAACTCGTCAAGCCGCAGCAGCAACTCCCATTAACAACATCATCACCATAGAAAGTGACAGTACCAACAATGTAATACTCATAAATGCTCTCTTCATAACCGTAGACTTTTTATAATCAGCACTTATTCTTATCTACCTATTCTGTTTCTCAATAAGAATTTATCGTTTTTCGATATGCAAATAAAAGAGCTTTTTCTGAAAAGACAAAGAGAAACAGCATGTTTTTATCGAAAAACAATAAAAAAGATATGTTTTTCAATAAATATACAAGAAAGAGCTCAATAGTGAAAACCTGAAAAGCAGTGTTATGAAAGAATCGCAGTGATTTCAGCCTCGTCCTTATGGAGCTGCGCTATCAGTTCGTCTATGGAATCGAACTTCAGTTCCGGACGAGTGCGACAAACGAAGGACAACCGCATGGGTTGATTGTAAATATCAGCATCAAAATTAAAGATATGCACCTCAATGCTACGGTCTATGCCATTATTCAATGTCGGGCGGTAGCCGATACTCAACATCCCCGCATGCTTTTCCCCGCCAAGGAAAACATAAACGGCATATACCCCGTCAGCCGGAACCAGTTTTTCACAATCGCCAATGCGCAGATTAGCAGTTGGAAAACCTATCTTACGCCCAACGCGGTAACCGTTCACAACCGTACCGTCCAAAAAAAATTGATAACCCAAACAGTTTGCCGCCTCCGAAACGTTTCCTTGCAGCAAAAGGCGGCGGATAGCTGAAGAACTGACCGTCATTGCATCAGTGTAATAAGCCTGCGCCAATAGCACTTCTATTCCCAACTCCTGTCCATAACGCACATAATCCTCAAATCCTTCACTCCGATTATGTCCGAAACGGTGGTCGTAACCTATCATTAAAACCTGCACCCGGTAATCTTGCTTTAATATAGCCATAAATTGTTTGGCCGACAGGCACGCCAAATCAAGTGTAAAGTCGAGCATGATGCAATAATCTATCCCGGTACCGGCAAGCAGAGACACTTTCTCATCGCAAGTGGTAAGCAGCTCAGGACGAAAATCGGGTTGCATCACTTTGCGGGGATGAACCGGAAAAGTAATTACCGATGAAGCAAGCCCACGTTCAGCCGCAACTTTACACACCTGTTCTATCAGGAACCGATGTCCCCGATGCACTCCGTCAAAAAAGCCGATAGTGGCTACATTGGGCAGGAGTTCATTACCAGATGTTCCGGTACATAATTGCATACTCACCTCATGCGGTTTGGTTCATTTAAATAAATGGCTCCAGTCTTCACCGGCTTTCGGAACATAAGTGGAAATACCTAATGACCGGGCAGTCATACAATTGGCTTCCGAATCGTCGATAAAGAAAGTTTCTTTCGGATCCAGACCCGCATCATCCAGCACTTTGCGGAAGATTTCTTCATCGGGCTTCGCCATCTTCATTTCATAAGAAAGAAAAATATGTTCGAAATAATCTTCTACGCGGAATGTCTTATAGGGAAAAGCATGTTCGCAGGACCACTTCCAATGGATTTCGTTGGTATTGCTCAACAGATATACCACATAGTCCTTACGCAGGGCCAGCAATAAATCCAGTTTATAGGTCGGTATGCTCACCAAAAAGCTGTTCCATGCAGCATCAATCCGGGCATCGTCAACGTCTTTTCCTATCTTTTCCCGTATCACATTCCGAAAATCGGCACTGGAAATAAGGCCTTTCTCATATTGCTGGAAAAAATCCTGCTGGTGATATAGGTCGAGGGTGTGTTCTACATCCGGCAACCCCAATTCTCTAAAGTTCTCCAAACAACGTTGGCGGTCTAAATCAATCAGCACACCGCCAAAGTCTACTATAAGGTTTTTAATTCCTTTTCTTTTCATTATCTCATTTTTGCATTAGACGTCGGACAAGGCGAATACCTTCGCCCACCCATAATACCAAAGAAGTAGAAGCAATGATTATCATCCATGTCGTAAAATCAAGCGGCTCCGTACGGAATACAGCCCCACCGAACTGTACGATGACAAACTGACCGCCCAGAATGGCAAGTACCACCAACTCCATGCCGTAAGATTTGGATATTCCCTTAAAAGCGGAGTCCGATGTTCCAAACACTCTCGCATTGAACAGGTTCCAGAATTGCAGCATAACGAAGAAAGTGAAGAAGATTGTAAGGCGTTGTACCGTCATACCGCCTTCTTCATTGTTAAACCGGAACAACATGCCCATAAGCAATGCCAGGAAAACCACTCCCATGCCAAGTATATAATTCCGCATGGATTTGGTTATAATGAAATCCGTACTTTTGCGGGGTTTCTCTTTCATAACACTCTCACTGGGCGGGATAGACGCCAAGGCCAAAGCGGCAAAGGTATCCATAATCAGATTCACCCACAGCATCTGCGTTACGGTCAACGGCAATTCAGTACCCACCAGCGAACCCAACAGCACAATGAACAGTGCCACGAAGTTAATCGTCAACTGGAATACGATGAAGCGCTGGATATTCTTATACAATGAACGCCCCCACATCACGGCCGTACCGATACTGTTGAAAGAGTCGTCCAACAGCGTGATGTCACTTGCTTCTTTCGCCACAGATGTTCCCGTTCCCATAGACAACCCCACCTGTGCATGGTTCAAGGCCGGAGCATCATTGGTTCCGTCACCCGTCACGGCTACCACCGCGCCTTTCTGTTGCAGTAGCTGAACAAGACGTTGCTTATCGGTAGGACGGGCACGCGACATAATCTTCAAGTCCAGCACCCGGTCGAGCGCCTCTTCGTCCGTCAGTTCGGCAAAGGCAGCACCCGTAATACGGTTACGTTCCGTATCTTCCGGTTTCCATAAACCTATCTGCCGCGCAATTTCGGTTGCCGTACCCGGCGTATCTCCCGTTACTATCTTTACGCCGATACCCGCCGACTGACATTTTGCAACTGCCGCAGGCACATCCGGACGTATAGGGTCACTGATGGCCACAACGCCAAGGAAAGACAAATCGTTTTCTGCAACCAATGCCACACAGTCGGCCGGTTCCGTATCGTCTACTATCTTATAGGCAAAACCAAGCGTACGCATCGCCATGTTCTGATAGTTCAGCAACTGAGCCTCTACCGTAGAACGATATTCTACCGCATCCACCCGCTTGCCGTCCAGAAGCACGTCCTTACATTTGCCCAATACAATTTCGGGAGCACCCTTTACATAAAGTATTTTCTTCCCAATCAGAGGAGAGTGTACCAATGTTGCCATAAACTTCCGTTCGGTAGAGAAAGTCAACTGGTCAAGCACCTTCACGCCCTCTCTCAACTCCAGATAATTACGCTGCTGGCTATTGAGCCACAACAATAAAGCTACCTCCGTAGGATTACCCACGCCTTTGGGCTTCTCTTCCGGAGTCGTTTCCTCCAGAAAAGCTGTAGAATTGGCACTGATACCTTCCATTACCAATTTACTCAAATCATCTTCTCCTATTTCCTTTCCGCCCTTCAATCCGTAGAAATTCGGTTCATACACCTGCATCAGGTTTTGTGTCAGCGTACCCGTCTTGTCCGTACAGATAACGGTAATCGCACCCATTGTTTCGCAGGCGTGCATCTTCCGCACCAGATTATTGGTGGAAAGCATACGGCGCATATTCAGTGCCAGACTGAGCGTCACACTCATGGGCAGGCCTTCGGGAACGGCAACGACAATCAAGGTTACTGCCATCATAAAGTACTGCAAAGTAGCTTTCAAAGCAGGCAGCCATTGTTCAAAAGTATGGAATGAGGCAAAATCATAAACCAGGACAACATCCTTTATAAAGAAGATAGCGAATGCAAGACCGGCTACCGAAAAGCCGATTTTCCCTATGAGGTTGGCAAGTTTTGTAAGCTGGATATTCAACGGAGTAGGCTCGGTACTTTGTTCGGTACTCTGGCGGGCAACTTTTCCGATCTCCGTGGCGTCACCCACAAACTCTACACGCATAACTCCGTGTCCGTCGACCACTGTTGTACCGCGCATCACACGATTGGAAGCATAAGTGGCTTCTTCATCAAAATCCGCTTCTACAGTAGTTTTGGTTACAACAGGCTCACCCGTAAGATTAGATTCATTTATCTGTAAAGAAATGGCTTCCAGCAATTCACCGTCTGCGGGAATTTCCTCACCGGTTTCCAATATAACAATATCTCCTACTACCACATCCTTACGGGGAACCTCCTGTACATGTCCGTTACGAATCACCTTTACCAAAGTTTCCTCGTTCACTGCGTTCAGTAAATCAAACTTTTTATTGGCGTCGTATTCAAAAAAGAAGCCAATGCCCGTAGCCAGTAAAATAGCAGCTATGATACCGATTGTTTCGGCATATTCGTTCTCCACTATGGAAATAATCAAAGAGAAGAAAGCGGCCACCAGCAATACTCTTACTACGGGGTCTTCAAACTTTTCCAGATAAAGTTTCCACAAAGACGGGCGCTTCGGAGGCGTCAACAGGTTTACACCATGCTCGGTACGGCTCTTCCGTACTTCATCGTCAGTAAGTCCGACGTGATACAAATCATCCTTTGTTGCAGTCATGCAATTCGTTAGGTTTAAATTGAATTGCAAAAATACAACAATAATTTGTATAGAGAATGTTATTAAATCTTTTTATAGGTTTTACAAATCCGGCCTTTTTCCTTTCTATGAACATCTGCCAGCCACTTCCATAGAAACTTACTTCAAGAGCCTACTAACAAAAACATCTTTTTCTGCCCGAACGGAAAACAAAAAGGGAAATTCAATTGTTCTTAAAGAAGAAATTTAAATACAAGACAATTATGGAAAAGTACATCTGCACTATTTGCGAATATGTTTATGACCCGGAATTAGGAGATCCGGAAAACGGAATAGAACCGGGAACATCCTTTGAGGACCTCCCTGCCGATTGGGTTTGCCCCCTGTGCGGAGTAGGCAAAGATGAATTTGAGAAAGCGTCCTAAGACGCTTTCTTTTCTTTTATATCGCTGCTGGCTTCTACTACATTGACAACGTAATCGCCCAACTTTTCACATTCGGCAATGATATCCATATAGTAGACTCCCATCTGGTAATCATACTCCTTGTTATTGACATCAAGGATATTCTGATTCTTCAACTGGTTGCGGTAATTGTTGATTTCATTCTCGATATTAAACGACTTGTTCACATCAATGCCTTGATGATCCGAACGTTCCACCACCACAATCATCTGCCCGAGAGCATCATCGGTCAGCTTCATCATGAAATGGATATGTTCATATTGCTTTTCTGTGAACTCCTGATTGGTCTGACGCTTGCGATTGATGGTACGTGCCAGATTATAACAACTGTCACCGATACTTTCTATCTCCGTCACTTCACGCAGCATGGCCCGGATTTGCAGCTTACTTTCAGAACTTAACCGTCCTTCCGACACCTGGTTCAGATAATTGGCAATCTCCAGTTCCATGCTGTCGCTGATATTTTCATACTTTTCTATCCGACTGAACAG
>NZ_JBCODG010000069.1:0-10658 GCF_040928965.1 Bacteroides sp. 2201st1_D9_2201SCRN_220225
ATAACAAAGCCCCAGCTTGTGAAAGTCGGGGCTTTGTACGTAAAATAATGAAGGTGTGCATTTTGACACACCTTCTTTCTTTTTAATAATATCGTTATATATGAATGATTTAAAATATCTATCTTTGTTTCCCGATAAAGGGAAATATCAGTATGACAGATAATTTAAATAGAACAAGTTTATGAAACGATTGATTTATGTGTTGTTCTTTGTACTGCTGGCAGGCACATCGTATGCACAGCGGGCAAAGTATGTATTCTATTTCATCGGCGATGGAATGGGAGTGAATCAGGTGAACGGTACGGAGATGTACCTTGCCGAGCAGGAGGGACGTATCGGCGTGAAGCCGCTTTTGTTTACCACATTTCCGGCAGGTACTGTGGCTACAACTTTCTCCGCCACTAATTCCGTGACCGATTCTTCAGCAGCCGGTACGGCGCTTGCCACTGGTGCAAAGACATACAATGGGGCTATTGGTATGGGCGATGATAAAAACGCCTTGCAGACAGTTGCCGAGAAAGCCAAGAAAGCAGGCAGGAAAGTCGGTGTCACCACCAGTGTCAGTGTAGACCACGCTACCCCGGCGGCATTCTATGCCCACCAGCCCAACCGTAGCATGTATTACGAAATTGCGCTTGACCTGCCGAAGGCCGGTTTCGACTTTTACGCAGGCGGCGGTTTCCTGAAACCCGCTACGACAGCCGATAAGAAAGATGCGCCAAGTATCTTCCCCATTATAGAGGAAGCGGGATATGCCATTGCCAGAGGATTGGACGAATACAAAGCAAAGGCTGCGGATGCAGGGAAAATGGTGCTTATCCAGAAAGAGGGTGCCGTACCTTCCTGCCTGCCTTATGCCATCGACCGCAAGGAAGGTGACCTTACCTTGCCGGAGATTACCGAAAGTGCTATTTCGTTCCTGACAAAGGGAAACAATAAAGGATTCTTCCTTATGGTGGAAGGCGGTAAGATAGACTGGGCTTGCCACGGCAATGACCCTGCCACCGTTTTTGAGGAAGTTATCGATTTGGATAATGCGGTAAAAGTGGCTTATGAGTTCTACAAGAAGCACCCGAAAGAGACTTTGATTGTTGTGACTGCCGATCACGAAACCGGCGGCATGAGTCTGGGTACCGGAAGATATGAGTTGCGCCTGAAAGCATTGACGAATCAGGAACAGTCGCAAGACCTTCTTTCCAAGGCAATTACCGATTTGCGGAAAGATTCCGACAAGGCTTCCTGGGAGGAAGTGAAGGCGCTGCTTGCCGATAAGATGGGATTTTGGGAAGAGTTGCCTTTGACTTGGGAGCAGGAAAAGATGCTCCGTGATGAATACGAGACGTCTTTTGTGAAGAATAAGGTTGTCTTTGAAGAGAGCCTGTACGCCAAGACCGAACCTTTGGCTGCTGCTGCCCGGAAAGTGATGAGCCAGATAGCAATGGTAGGATGGACCGGTTCGGGCCATACGGCCGGATATGTACCTGTCTTTGCAATAGGTGCGGGCTCCGATTTGTTTGTCGGTAAGATGGATAATACGGAAATTCCGAAACGCATTGCGAAAGCGGCGGGGTATAAATAATCTCCTTTAAAGTCGGTCACCTCAGGCGGTACGGATTGACGCCCTTTCAAGTTTGGGTTGAAAAGGCTCTGTATCGCCTGAGGTGATTTTTTTATTTCAAATCTTCTTTGATTACTTCATCCATTTCCCTGATAAGTTTTTTCCGCTCTTTGGCGGATTTCACTTTCTTGTCTTTGCGGCCGGGGTCTGTACGTTCTGAAACCTCTTCGCTCCATTCTTCAAATTTATTCTCTGCCGGGCGGCCGTTGGGGTCGATGTTCTCTTCGGCAATGGAATCGTTTCTGTAAATCATATCATCCATAACGCTTTTGTTTTTAATGGTTATGACGATACTACAAGCAACCGGGCAAAAAGTTCCGGCTTTTCGTTCTTTTTCGTAATCGTTTATAAGAGTAAACGATTCTTGAAAGGCGGGGCAAGTGGTTTACAGTTTGGTTTCCCCTTCGATAAACTCTTCCAGAAACAGGTTCTCGCCGTCGAATACGGCATAGGAGAAATAGTTTATCCAGTCGCCGAGGATAAGGACGCGGGCGGTGGCACTCAGCATCAAATCCAGTTCGATGTGCCGATGGCCGTAGATGAAGAAGTTTATATTCGGATGGTTCTTCAGATACTCTTTGGTATACAGTACAAGATGCTCGTTGTTTTCGCCCATGTAGTCGGGCTCTTTCCCGTCTATTCTTTTCAGGCGGCTGTGCTTTGCCCACCTCAGTCCGAACTCTACGCTCCAGCGGGGGTGGAGGGTGGAGAACAACGTTTGGAGGGTACGGCTGTGAAACATGGTACGCAGCAGTTTGAATTTTTTGTCCGGGTCGCCCAATCCGTCACCGTGGGCAAGGTAAAACTCTTTTCCGTAGATTTCCGTGGTGAGGGGTTCGCGGTGAATGACTACCCCGCATTCCCGGGTAAGGTAATCCCCGCACCAGATATCATGGTTGCCGGTGAAGAAGTGTACTTCCACGCCCATATCCGTCAGTTCGGACAGCTTGCCGAGAAAGCGGGTGTAGCCCTTGGGCACAACCGTGCGGAACTCGTACCAGAAGTCGAACATGTCGCCCAGCAGATATACGGCGGCTGCTTTGTGTTTGATACTGTCGAGAAAGTTCACCAACCGTCGTTCCTGTGTACGTCCGTGCTCGATGGCCCGCGAACCCAAGTGTGCGTCTGAAAGGAAATATACGTTCTTCATATATGCTTTGTTACGTTGTCAGTTAGAGAAAGCCCAGTTCCAACTTGGCCTCTTCGCTCATCATGTCCTTGTCCCATTCGGGCTCAAACACCAGGTTGATGGTGGCAGAGGTCACGCCGTCTATCGATTCTATCTTCTGGCGGACATCTTCCATGATGAAGTCGGCGGCAGGGCAGTTGGGAGCTGTCAGGGTCATGTCGATAGTCGCCTCGCCGCTGTCGGCAACATCTATCTTGTAGATGAGTCCCAGGTCGTACACGTTTACCGGAATCTCCGGGTCGAATACGGTTTTCAGCATGGCTACGATTTTTTCTTCTATTTCAAATTTGGTCATATTCGTACGGTTTGTTGGTTTAGCGAAGCAAATCTAAAGATTTTAATTGAAACTACAAAGAATGTGCAGGCTACATTACAGCACTCCTTCGTCGGTAAAACTGTAATATCTGCCGTCTGTGACTATAACGTGGTCGATGAGGCGGATGTTCATGGTCTGTGCTCCTTTCAGTATGAGCTGTGTCAGTTGGCGGTCGTTCGTGCTGGGCTGCGGATTTCCGGAGGGATGGTTGTGTATCAGGGCAATCTGTGTGGCGCGTTGCAGCAGGGCTTCGCGCAGGATGCTCCTCACGTCGGCGCTGGTCTGGTCGATGCCGCCCCGGCTGATGCGTACTTTGTCTATGACGCGGGATGCCTGGTTGAGCAGGAGTACCCAGAACTCCTCTACGGTGAGGTCGCACAGGAGCGGATGAAAGATTCCGTAGATGTCATCGGACGAGTGTATCGCGACCCGTTCCGAACGCTCTTGCCGGTTTCTGCGTTTGCCCAGTTCGAGGGCTGCCATGATGGTGACGCTCTTGGCTGGCCCGATGCCTTTGAAGCGGGAGAAATCGTGGACTTCCCATTTGCCCAGCCGGTTCAGATCGTTGTTGCAGCAGGCAAGTGTCCGTTGCATCAGTGCCACGGCGCTTTCTTCAGTGTTTCCCGAGCCGATAAGGATTGCCAGCAGTTCGGCGTCGCTGAGGGCTTCCGCTCCTTTCAGCATCATTTTTTCCCGTGGCCGGTCTTCTGCCGCCCACCGGTTGATTGTCAGTTTTTTCATCTTTTTTTCATTACCGGCTGCCGGCACTTGTAGCCTGTTATTTATAGAAATTCTTCTTGAATGCCTCGAACTCATCCTTGCCACATATGCAACGGTTCCACCAGGCACGCCAGAAACCAGTTCCGTATCCAATGAGCTGGATGAAGGCGGCGGCAATGGAATAGACGCCGATGCGCAGGCTCTTGTTCCGTAGCGTGGAGTCCGTGCATACAAGCAGTGCGTACAATGCAATCGGCAGCAGGCTGTACGGGCAGAAAGGCGCTCCCGCCAACAGCACGGCTACGCCCAGTGTAAATGCTGCCGGCAGCAGATGCACCGTTTTTAGGGATTCGGGATATTTTTTGTAGAGGTTGATGCGGGCGATGCCGGAGTTGTGCACTTGCTTGAAGAATTTCTTCAAGTCCGTCCGCCGCTTATGATACACCCATGCTCCGGGAAAAAGCCTGCATGCGTACCCGCCCTTGAAGATGCGGATACTGAAGTCGATGTCCTCTCCGAAACGCATCCGGGAGAAGCCGCCGAGCGTTTCATAAACCTCGCGACGTACTCCCATATTGAAACTCCGCGGATAGAATTTGTCCATTTTCTTTTTTCCGCCGCGGATGCCGCCGGTGGTGAAGAACGAAGTCATGGAGTAGTTGATGGCTTTCTGTATATCGGTAAAGGAGACGTGCGCACGGTCCGGTCCGCCGAATGCATCGGTAGGGGCTTTTTGCAGTTCCTCTTCCACTGCTGCAAAATAGCCTTCGGGAAGGATGCAGTCGGAATCCAGTATAATCAGGTATTCTCCCTGGCTGCGTTCGGCGCCGTAATTGCGCGTTTGTCCGGGACCGGAGTTGGGTTTGGCGTAGTAACGGATGTCCAGAATGTTCTGATAGCGCTCTGCAACGTCCTTGCAGGGAATCGAAGAACCGTCCTCTACGATAATGACTTCGAAATCCTTGAAGCTCTGTCGCGTGAGGCTTTGCAAAAGCTCGTCCGCTTCGTCGGGGCGGTTGTATACGGGAATGATAACGGAATATCGCATGTCTCTGTCTCTTTTTATCGGGTTACGGGAGTTGATGTTGCAAAGATACGTTTTTATTTGGTGACAGACGGTTATTTTGCCGTGTATTCGGACTGTTATTTTCGGTTCATTCTCTCTACAAAGTTTAAAAATGAAAATCATCTGTTACGTTATCACGCTATAGGGGTATACCTTTGATTACAAGTGTGTTGTGCCGTGATAGATAGGCACGGAAGATGAAATTGTTTACAAATATCTATCACGGCCCGTATGTCTTTAAGAGTGGACTAAGCCGTATGTGTATTTATATTTGATAGAATGGGTAATGTATTGGTTATCAGTGTAAAACATTTGGACTTATGGGGAACTAATTGTTTTAAAACTAGTAACTTAGTATTTCAAAAAGATGCATAAAGATAACGCAACCATGCTAAAAATCAAATGGTTATAAAATATATTTTTTTAGCGAGGTAGAAAAAGAAAGTAAGGAAAAGCATATTTGGGCGGGAGTTTCGTTACCAAATCGTAACCCGCCCCAAAATGCTTCTAAGAAATATGTAATGTGTTATATTTCAGCTTATTGCCTACTTCTGCATAACATCAAATAACTCAACAATAATTAAATTTGTAACTAAAAAAGTTGAGTTATGCGAAGCACATTCAAAGTATTGTTCTACACCAAGAACCAGTCAGTAAAAAATGGTAAGGCCCCGATTATGGGCCGCATCACCATCAATGGAACCCAGGCAGGTTTCAGTTGTAAAAAAGAAGTGTCCCTCGCTTTGTGGGATGTCAAAGCCAACCGGGCCAAAGGCAAGTCCGAAGAAGCCCGTACACTCAATCAGGAGCTTGACAACATCAAGGCACAGATAACAAAGCACTACCAGTACATTTGCGACCACGACAGTTTTGTCACGGCCAAGAAAGTCTATAACCGCTATGTTGGCTTCTCAGAGGAATACCATACCCTTATGAACCTTTTCAGGGAACAGTTGGAATCGTATAAAGAGAAAGTCGGCAAGGAAAAAGCAGAAAGCACTTATCGAGGTCTGGTTGCTGATTACAAGAACCTTTTGCTTTTCATGAAAAGCAAGAAGAATATAGAGGATATTGTTATCGAAGAACTTGAAAAATCATTTATTGAAGATTACTACAACTGGATGCTCGGCACATGTGCTTTGGCAAACTCCACAGCCTTCGGGCGTGTCAATACCTTGAAATGGCTGATGTATATCGCACAGGAAAAAGGCTGGATACGGGTTCATCCGTTCGCATCATTCGAGTGTATGCCCGAATATAAGAGACGTTCCTTCCTTTCAGAAGAGGAACTGCAAAGGATGATCCATGTAGAACTGAAATACAAACGTCAGCGTGCCATGCGTGATATGTTTTTATTCATGTGCTTTACCGGCCTTGCCTATGCCGACCTGAAAGCCATAACCTACGATAATATTCATACCGACTCCGACGGCGGTACATGGCTTATGGGCAACCGTATAAAAACGGGAGTGGCATACGTTGTGAAATTATTGCCCATTGCTATCGAACTGATTGAAAAATACAGAGGTGTGGATGAAAAGAAAGACTCCCCCGAATGTGTCTTCCCTGTAGGTGAATACAACACCATGTTCCTTAGTCTCAAAATCATAGGCAAGAAATGTAACTGCCGGGCCGAAGTCACCCCGCATATCGGGCGCCACACATTTGCCGTTCTGGCTATCCTCAAAGGGATGCCGTTGGAAACCCTTCAGAAAGTATTGGGGCATAAGTCCATTCTTTCCACGCAGGTATATGCCGAACTGATCAATCCGAAGGTAGGTGAGGACACCGACAAGATTTGCGAGAAAATCGGCCATGTTTACAAACTTGCCATGTAACATGGCAATAAAAAGAAACGTCCGGGGCCAGTTAGGCCGGAGGACGTTTCTTCACTTTTTCTTTCTTACTTATTTTCTGAACCGCCTGAAATCCCTATAATTCTTTTTCAGCACTTCATACAGGGAACTTTCCGGGTAAAGCAGCTTCCCCCCGATAGTGGTATAAGGCACCAGTTTTTCATCCCTCAATGTTTGCAGCGTCCGTCGTGAGATATGCAGCACGGCACACACATCATCTCCCGTCATGTAATGCTCGTCCGCAACCGTCGGGCGTATCCGTGCCGTTGCATCTTCCACCGCTTTCCCCGTTTTCTTAATCCATCCGGTCAGTTCCTTGAACTCTTCCGAATCCTTTGTGATAATCTCTGCCATACCTTACTTTCTTTTGATTAGTCCGCTTTCCAATATTTCCTGAATATCCACTTCCCGATAGAAGAATTTTCCCCCTACGTTTGAGTAAGGAATAAGCCCGTTGTCCCGATAGTTTTGCAGGCACCGTTTCGATATGCCCAAAGCCAGACACACGTCCTGTGCATCCATTCATTTGTCCGGTGCGGGCGGGACAATCTTTGTCTGAAAGTCACCCATTTGTACGGCCAGCGTACTGACCAGCCTTCTCAACTCCTGATACGCACTTGTTTCAATAATTGTCAGTTCCATACTAAAATTCTTTTTAAGTTTCTGAATATGCGGCAAAGTAAAGCACATCTTATATCCCTTCCAAAGGAATAGAATCACAGTCGTCCATTGGCCTGCATTGGCGTATCAAAGCCCAAACGATAAAAGAGAAAGGCCCGTTACCTGCATCCATGCAGCAACGGACCTTCCATATCCCACTTGTTTGCCGTTATCTTACATCTTTATACCTTTTGTTTTTCTATACATGTGTACAAGAAAATATTGTATATCAAACACGATGTGCCCAATTCTCGGACACATTCTAATCCAAACGGTACTTCTTCAATTTCAGATAAAGCGTGCTCCGGCTGATACCCAGCAACTTGGCAGCGGCTTTCCTGTCATTGCCCGTTGCTTCCAATGCTTTCAGAATAGTTGTCCGTTCCGCCCTTTCATCGTTCAGCGTATAGACTTCTGCCTGTTTGGACTTGTCCGGTAAATCCACGTTCTCAGAAGTGATCCAGTCGTCTTTCGCCAGCAGGGCGGCACGTTTCACCGCCCCTTTCAGTTCCCGTATGTTTCCCGGCCACGGGTATGCTTTCAACCGTTTCCGTGTCTCCCGGTCAAAGCCTTTCACGTTCTTTCCCAATTCCCGGTTGGCGATATTGAGCATGTATTCTGCCAGTGGAATAATATCTTCGGGACACTCTGCCAATAGCGGCACATACAGCGGAAATTCATTCAGGCGATGAAACAGGTCTTCTCTGAACCGGCCTTCCGCTATCGCCCTTTCCAAATCCTCATTCGTGGCGGCTACCAGCCGGATGTCCGCTTTCACCTCTTCCTTGCCGCCTACGGGACGGTAACGTTTCTCCTGCAACACACGCAGCAGTAACATTTGTACTTCCATGCTCAGGTTGCCCACCTCATCCAGAAACAATGTCCCGTGATGGGCCAGGGCAAACATACTTGTCTTGTTTTCCGTAGCACCCGTAAAGGCCCCCTTCATATGGCCGAACAGTTCCGATGCCGCCAGTTCTTTCGGTAGTGCCCCACAATCCACCGCTATGAACGGGGCATCCGCACGTCCGCTCAATGCGTGTATTTGCCGGGCTACATACTCCTTTCCCGTGCCCGATGCCCCCAGTATCAGTACGGACAGGCTGTCGGCAGGGGCCACCACACGCACAATGTTCTGAAGTTTCACCGCCAGAGGACTCTTGCCGACGTAGAAAGCCCGTTCCGCAACTTTCTTTCTGTTTCTACGGTCCAACAGTCCACGGATGATACCCAGCACCTTTTCCGTCTGCACGGGTTTGGGCAGATAGTCTGCGGCACCTTTCTTCACCGCTTCCACCGCACCGGGTATATTCCCGTACCCCGTCATGATAAGGAAAGGCATACGATAGCCCTGCGCCTTCATCCATTCCAGCAGTTCCACACCGTTACTGTCGTTCAGGCGGAAATCCGACAATACCAAATCCACCTCATGGCTTTCCAGAAAGACCTTCGCCGCATCCACCGATAATACATAACGGGCATTGATGCCGTTTTTCACCAGCCAGTTTGCGGTAGTGCGTGCATACACACGGTCATCCTCTACTATCAATATGGTTTCCATCCGCTTTCTCTTTCAGTCTTTTTGCTTTCTCTATGGCCTGTTCAACGGCCTCAAGCAGTTTCTCAATTCTTTTATCCAATGTCCGGTCCCATTTTTCAAGAGGCATGGAAGCCATTCTCTCCAATTCACCGAGGGGTATGTTTATACGGATTATCGCCCAGAGCGGTGCGGCCTTGTGTATGACATGTCCCAGCTTCTCGTAATTTCCCGCAGAAAAAGCGTCCCGCATCCCGGAAAGTTCCTCTGTGGTGTCCTCTATGAATATGCCCAGCATTTCTTTCCTGTTTTCCTCACCTTCCATGATAGCCGCAAAGTCCGGCCTGTCTATGCGTGAAGTGGCCGCCAGCAATTCTTCCGGCGAGAAAGGCTTATACAGACAGCCGGTAAAGCCTTCGTGCTTAAAACGTTCCGGCTTTTCATCCGCCTGTGCGGTTACAGCCAATACGGGAAGTGTCTTCGTCTGCCCCAAGTTACTGCCCCGTATCAGCGACAGCACACCGTACCCGTCAATTTCCGGCATCCGCATATCCGTCAGCACGAGATCATAGCGGTTCCGGCGTAAGGCCGAAACCAATTCTCCCACATTCAGGCAACAGTCGCATTCCACCCCGTTGCGTGCGTATATCTTCCTGACTACATCCAGTTGCATCCGGTCATCATCTATTGCCAGCACCCTCATTCCCGAAAGGGAGTCCTGTTCTGGGGATATACTGACATCTCCCAGATTACCGTCTGCCTCACGCATGGGAAGGCATATCTCAAAGGTGCTCCCGTTTCCCGGAGCACTCTGCACACGGATAGTTCCTTCCAATAGCGTGACCAGCTTATAGGTTATCGCCAGTCCCAGCCCGAAGCCTTGTTCCGTGTCTGGAGTATCGCCGCGCTCGAAGGCGGTAAACAGCCGTTCCTGCCTTTCCTGATCAATGCCCGTTCCCGTGTCCCTGACGAAAAAGCACAAAGCCCCATTCCGGTATCTTGCACCTACATGGACATATCCGGCACGGGTAAACTTCACGGCGTTTGACAGCAGGTTATTCAATATCTGTACCAACCGCCCACGGTCCCCTTCCACAAGTACGTCCGAGTCCGTCACTTCCGTTGTCAGGCCCAACCCCTTCTTTGCGGCCATCGGCAGGAACGAATGCACGGTTTCTTCAACCGTCCGCCCCGGATGAAAGATTTCCTTTTCAGGTTGCTCCTTTTCCGCTTCCAGCCTGTAATAATACAGCAGGTTGTTCGCCAGTCCGATGACATGGCGGGAGGCACGCTGGATATTCACCGCATACCCCTTGCTTCGTTCCACGTCTTTCTCGTCTTGCAGCAGTCCGGCGTATTCACTGATAGTGCCAAGCGGCGCACGCAGGTCATGGCTAACCGTCAGTATCAGGTTCCGGCGTGCGGCCAGCAGCTCACGGTTCCGGCGGTCGGATGTCTCCAACTTCATCCGGTATGTCTGCCTTTGTCGGATGTCACGATGTATAAAAATGTAGAATACCACTATCAGCAGGATAGCGGCAACAGCAATAAAGAGGATGATGCGGAAAGACTCTTCCCTTAGTGCCGTCATTTGTTTTGCCTCATTATCAGATTGAACAATGGCAGCCTGCTCAAACTCACAGATAAGCTCGTTTATCTGCGAGTTCAGTTCCCTGCCACGTTGTTGCAGGCTATC
>NZ_JBCODG010000069.1:10811-26441 GCF_040928965.1 Bacteroides sp. 2201st1_D9_2201SCRN_220225
CTTTTTGAACAGTCCGAACAGTCCACCCCGTTTATTCTCTGTTGTTGCGGTTACGTCCGGCTGTTGCTGTTGTACCGTTTGCGAGATGATAACGGGTATTCTCCGTTGGAGTAGGCTGTCGGTGCGCAAGAATCCCGAAAGGGTATTCATCACCCCGAGCAACAGTTTTTCCTTTTCCAGCAGCAGTGAAGAAACTCTGTCTATCCGTGCATGTTGTACGCCGTCAGTCCGGTAATACTGTTTCAATCCGTTCAAGGCATCGGTTGCCACTTCACGCTTCATCCGGTATTTGTCAAGTTTCTCATTGTCCCTCAGCAGCAGAATATCATCAGAGAAAGAAAAGTCGAGTAATTTTTCAAAAGTCTGATTCATTACCTTCCTTCTTTGCTTGATAAGTCGTTCGCTACTGTTCAGTGTCTTCATTTTCCGATGTCCCAGCCATACAGAAAAAACAACAATGCCCAATATGGCGAGCAACAAACCATATCCTGCAATAATTTTCATCCGGAGTAACGAAAAAGAATCATTTGTTCGTATTAGTTTTATTTTCATCTGTTATAACATGATAACAAAGATAATCTTTGCACTTATACCTTGTGTCTGTAGGCAATTATTTGATTAATAGTTGCTACTACCCTGTCTATTATCCGTTCTATTTTGTTTAAAGATATTGTTTGATTAACCACTTATTTAGCAATTCCACTAATTCGATATTATTCAAATCCTGCATCAGAAAGTGTGTATTACCATAGATGCCAATTTGGGGTAGTTCTACCAATGTTGCGTTACCTCCATGCCGATTTATTGACTCTACAAATTTTCGAGCCATCTGAAGACGTACACGCCAATTCTCGTCTCCCAGATTTTTGGAAGGCGTTTCCGGTATATAATCTCCGAAATAAAGAATAATAGGGATTTCCGTGAGCTGTTTGAATTGTTCCATCGGAACAGGCATTCCGGCTACGCCTCCTGTCAGGCCGTCGATACGATCAGGTACTTCTCCTTCAGGGAATACAAACCCGCCCGGTTCATAGGATACGACACCCTTGACCTCTGAATTTTGCATGGCAGACATCCAACCGGGGAAGCCGCCTGCCGAATGGGAGACAAGTACATGATCGCCGATACGCTTTGCCAGTGCACCAAGTGCAGGAACATCCTGCTTGTGGTCGCTGATGTCAGGCGTCATCTCGCGGAAAAATTGTGAAAGCGATACGGAATCTTTCGGGAATTGCACGCCCTCGTTGTAGTTCGGCCAAATGCCGATGCGCCATATATCGAACCAGAACATCTCGTCGGCCACGGGTTTTACCGTAGTAGTTGCGGATGTGCGTCCGGCGCGTCCTCTGCCCGGAAGATCCACCACATAGCTACTCCAGCCATGACGCAACATCAGCGTGGTAAACCCATCCCTGCCGTCGGGCGTCATCTGCCAGCACACGCCAGCCCCCCCGTAGCCATGCACATATACGAGAGGAAGTTTCTTACTATCGACTGGTATTTGAAAATCCACGAAGGCATGATCGGCACGATAGCTTTGACCGGTTTCTTCCTGTTCCGCCCAGCCGACGAATTTACTGTTATCGTATGCTCCCGGTCGCTGGATAGTTTGTCCGCCTACCGAAAAATGCCCTTGTTTGGCAATCGTTATCGTCTGCGCTCCGGCTATTGCTGTAACAGACAGCAACAATGCCGATAAAATTGTTTTTTTCATTGTTCTTTTGTCAGTTGGTTCAACACTCCGCGAAGCGGTTCCGAATAGGTTTTACCGAGATTCATCTCCACGATGTTCAACAATGCCGAGATCTGTTCGGCAGTGATACCGAGATGCAGGCAGATAGACATGTGTCCGATAGCCATAGGTTCTACGCCGCCCACACCGGCAAGAATGGATATCGTAGCGAGTTCACGCTCCCGATAGGTCAGCAGGTCGCGCTCGAAAAGGTCGGCGAAAAGATGCTCTTTAAGGAACCGTTCAATGGTCGGAGCGAATACTGCATATCCCGCTTTCGGTGCATCAGTCGGCACACCCGATATTTCGGCAAGCACATCGCGTCCACGTTCGTAACGACTGTTGCGATCCTTGATTGCAGATGCTTCCCGACCAACGGGATCGTTCATTCCGTTCGCTTTGCGTTTATCCACTACCTGTATAAAAGTCTGGATTGCCCGTAAGCTACGGGGGAATCCGCAATAGGCGTAAGCGTGAATCAATACTTCGTTTATTTCATTGATGGTCATACCGGCTTCCAACGCCTCGGCGAGTGCCGGTTTCAGATGTTCCAAATCTCCTTTTCCCGTATAGGATGCGATTGCGACGATAGCCTGTTCACGGTCAGCCAGCACCTTGTTCATTTCAGCATAACGGTTTTCCGATTCGCTTGTCGCTTTACTATATTGTTCATCACTCACCGGATCGAGCCATACCGCCGCATTAGTCTGCGGATTGGTGGTAATGGCAATGTGGGCAAACCAGCCGTCCGGTGCGGCCCCGTGCCAATGCACTATGTCGGGAGCAATCTCTACAATGTCGCCCGGATACAACCGGCGGGCAGGTTGTCCTTTCTCCTGATAGTAACCGATGCCTGCGGTGGCAATCAACAACTGACCGGCTTTATGCGAGTGCCAACTGTTGCGGCATCCCGGCTCGAAAGTTACATTCGCCATCGGAACATTCAACTCTTTCTGCTCGCTCAATGAAGCAAGCCATACCTCGCCTGTAAAATTCGGATTCGGAGAGAGTTTCTCGCCAAGCGGATAAGGCTGGCGGAAGGTTTCAGCGGTCTGCGCATAGACCGTTGCTGATGATGCACATAACATGGCCATAAAAAATAAATTACTGATCTTCATGTCTGTTTTCTTATTCGATTATTCACCTAAAGTTCTTGTAAAGGCAAGTGTAGAAAGCTGCCATTTGCCGTTTTCCATTACATAGACTTCCGTTACTATAAAAGGGAAACGTACAGCATTGCCTCCGACTACCGAGTTTAAATGAATCCGGCTGTAAACCGTTGCCGTTCCTGCCGCAAACTTCACCTGCACATCATGTATTTCGGCTTTCTTATACCAGATGCCGCCTGTACGGATGGTATTCAGTTCCTCCTGCTTGCCCCAATAGCCGCCCATATGAACAAACTGCGAGTTCTCATGAAACAACTCTGCCAGCTTCTCTACATTCTTCTCTGCCATCCAATTCCACTTATTGTTGGATAAATCGACTATCGTCTGCTCTTCGGCAGTGAATACTTTCTGACTCTCTTGTGCTTTCGTTCCGACAGACAAGGTCAGGAACATCAATACCGTAATGATCAATAATTTCATATCGCTCTGATTTTTAATTGTAACTTTTGCAAAGGTAGAGGGGATGCAGAAAAGCGACGATACAAAAAAATCGGTAAAAACTGCGATTTTTACCGATTATATAAGAATTGAACAAGGGCTATTCCCTGTAATCCGATGGTTTGACACCTAAATTTTGCTGCACATAGCGGCTGAAATAGGCAGGCGACGAAAAACCGAACATATCGGAAATCTGGACGAAAGTCAAGGACTTATCGCGGAGCAAGCGGGTAATGTCGAGTATCGTATAACGGTTGATCCAGTAGTTGGCGGCATATCCGCTTACTTTTTTAGAAACCTCCGACAAATATTTTGATGTAACACACAAGCAATCGGCATAATAGGTTACTTCCCGATGTTCTCGGTATGCACCCTCCTCCAACATTTTCAGAAAACGGTTCATGATGGAGGCGTTCTGTGTTGAGATGTCGCTCTCACCATAAATGCGTGCATGGAAATCGAAAAAATCAAGAATGGCTGTTTGCATGGCATTTATCAGCACCTCACGGTAGAAGCGATGCCCCGAATCTTGAATACGGAGTTCCAACAAGTCGAAATCGCGGCGGCACACGATCTGCTGTTCGGGCGTCAGGTGCATGATGGGATTGAGAAAAAGTGCCAAAGCTCCTTTCATCCCATAGTTACTTTGTGGCGTACACAGTTCTATAAAACCGGGCTTCGCATAGATTATTTTACACTGAAAGTCATCCGATGGCTGTATGTTTTCTATGACTGTTCTCTTGCGGACAATGGACAAATCTCCGGCATGTAATTCAAAATCCCGTTCGTTGAAACGGTAACGGCACGTTCCTTTCAAACAAAGTAAATGCGCCAAATACTCCTCTTCGGAATCTGTACTCACAATGCCGAGCCTGTCGGCAACGATTATATCTTTCTGATATTCCATGCCATACCTTTTAGTTCCTTAAATGCAAAAATAATCATAAATACGGAATAAACTTGCAACCGTACCGACAACGACTGCAAGTTTTACCGTTTTTAACAGTATTGCCAACGGGTTATCGTATAATATGAATCGTTCGCAACCAACTCTCCACCCCGCCTGTATTTCTTCCGGTCGCTCCGAATCCCTGCAAATGTCTGGAACCGGGGGGTAAGCTCCACGATTCTGGCGAGCGTCTCCTCCCTATAAGTCGATGCGTAAGTACAGAACGGGACAATAATCTTGTCCGAAAAATCATATTCCGAACTTTCGAGGAACGACCACACGGCCATCGGTGCGGTATGCCACCAGACGGGGCAACCCACAAATACCACATCGTAGTCGTCGAGATTATCCACCGTACTGCCCAATTCAGGACGAACACCGTTATCCAGTTCCTCACGAGCGACCTCCGTACACTCGTTGTAATCCATTGGATAAGGATTGATGGTTTCAATGCGGAATAGCGTGCCGCCAGTCATATTTGCAATCTCCTCTGCCAAGTGTTGCGTATTGCCACCCCAACTGAAATAAGCAATAAGGATTTTGCGATTTGCATCGTACTTGATTGTATCATTCTGATATAATGGAGTATCGGAGCCTTCATCTTTCGAGCAGCCAGCCAGTGCAACCAATATTACCGACAGGCAGGATAAAAATAACAGTCTATGTTTCATATACCTCTATTTAGTATTATACATTATTCCGTCATACCGATTTCCCGCAACCAGTTCAATATACCGCTTCTTGAAGTCGCCGTGTTGTTGCGTGAAATACTGTAACCGCCAACCATCGTGGCATTCGGTACTAATCCTCTGATGTCCTCCAAAGTTCCCGACCATCCGCTTCCGCCATGCGTGGAGAAAGGAATGACCGTCTTCCCGTTGCAGTCGAATTTATCGAAGAAAGAATACATTGCCATCGGCATCTGATACCACCAGATCGGATAACCCACGAAGACCACATCATAATCATCGAAATTGTCTATCTCCGTAGCAAGTGCAGGGTGAATATCATTTTGGCGTTCATTATCCGCCTGATCCGCCAAATCATCGAAGTTGCCGGGATAAGGCTGTGCCGTCTGTATGCGTACCATATCACCACCCGTTGCCTCTCGAATTACGGTAGCCACATACTGAACGCTACCGTAAAGATCACCGTCCACAATGACACGGCTTGCCGAGGTTATGGCATCAACCCCGTCCGGAAGCGGCTCGGAAAAATAGGCGACAAGAATCTTATGATTCGTACCCGGCACTACTTCTTCAATGTCCGTATTGCCGCCATCATTATTCGGCTCATCATCCGAACAGGCAGCTACAAAGCAGGCTGTAACAGACAATAAGGCCATTGCGTAAAATATCTTTTTCATACTCTGCTGTCTTTAATTATTTCAACATCTTAATTTCTTTCAACCATTCCCCGATACCTTTCGTGTTCTTGCTTACTGCACCGAATCCTTTCAGATGTTCGGCAGCCGGTGTCAGCTCTACAATCCGTGCCAAGGTTTCGTCCCGATAAGTCGAAGCGTAAGTACAGAACGGTATTACCGTTTTACCTTTGAAATCATAGCCATCCGTAAAGGTGTTGATAATCATCGGAGCTGTCCACCACCATACGGGACAACCAATGAATATCGTATCATATTGCTCCCAATCTTCGACTTTCTTTTTGATGGCGGGGCGGGCATCGGCTTCTTTTTCGGCCTTTGCAACCTCGGTGCAAGGTGTGTACTCGGTGGGATAAGGCTTCTCCGGCTCGATACGGAAAAGCGTACCGCCCGTGAGTGCGGCTATATGTTCCGCTACATGTTGCGTATTGCCTCCCCAGCTGAAGTAGGCAATAAGAATTTTCTTTGCCGGTTGTTCATTGGCCGGAGCGTTTTGTGCATTTGCGCCCGTACTGAATAGCAGGACGGCAAGCAAGGCTATAAGTTTTGTTTTCATATCTTCTGTTGTCTAATTGTTGGACATTATTTCGGTCATCCAGCGGTCGAAACTGATCATCCATTCTTCGTGGGTGTATCCGAATCCGTGCGGCATGCCTTCGTATTCGTGTTCTTCTACTTCGACACCCGCTTCACGCACGGCGTTGGCACATGCTTGGAACTGGCGATAGAACGGGTCGCGCGTCCCATAAGCAAAAAATGTAGGAGGAATTTTAGATGCCTTGAATTTTTCCACATCGGTCGATGTAACACTCAACCGGCCATAAAAGGCGTAGATCATTCCGATGGTACAGACATTGGCAGATACCTCGTCAAGCGCATCGGGGCGATAGTCGGAAGTGAGTGCCGTACCGTTTACCAATTCATCGAAATTGAGAGCTTCATCGCCACAAAGAATACCTCCGGCAGAGAACCCCACGGAGGCTATGTCGTTCGGATTTATCCCGTAATCGGCAGCGTGCCGGCGGACAAAACGGATAGCACGAGCCAAGTCGAGGCTTCCTTCCTCCATCGTATAGGGGCGTACACGATAGTTTACGACAAAAGCCTGATAACCGTGACGGGCAAACCATTGTGCGACCGGAGTACCTTCCATCCGGTCGCTGCGGAACTGAAACGCACCGCCTGCACATACGAGGACAGCACCCTTTTCCGTCGTGCCTTCCGCAACCGGAAAATAATTCATATAAGGGCGGAACGATGGCGGGTCTTGATAAGAGCCTTGACTGCCCGTGTAGTTCGTAATCTTCGCCATATTTCCTTCCGGCCACAGATAGATGGTCGAAGCTAACGGATTCTGCCCGTCATCCCCACCGGCAGGAGGCGTATCGTCATCCGAATCGGCAAGCGTCGTAAATTGGCGGGACTGACCGTAAACCGTTCCGACGGAAGTCGTGGCATAAGCCCAGACAAAATAGGTTGTATTTGCCGAAAGCCCTGTTGCATAGCAGGCAAATGAATTTGCATCCCCGGCTCCTACATTGTGGTTATCGGAAACGGTCGGATTGTCGGTTGTCGCCCAACAGATGCCGAACTCCTTTACCGCTTGCGTTTCGCCGATAATACGACCGCCAGAAATGGCATTGTCAGAGGTTATTGCCGTCACTTCGGCTGTTTCGACGCGAATAGCATTATCGGGCATGGGGTTGTCCGAGCGTTCGTCACATCCTGTTGCTGTGGTAACTGTAAACAGCGACAAGACTGCATAGAAAAATATATTCTGTTTCATAATCAAATGTGTTTACCGAGATTATAGGCTTCATCTTCGTATCGGCTACCCTTGATAGCACCTTTGCGTCCCATGCCGATGGCTTTTACCATTCCGCGTTCCGTAGGATTGGGCAGGCACATAACAAAACCGCGAAAGCCGTTGACCGCCCAATCCGCCGTGTTTTCTTCCGGGTCGGCGCAAGCGGTGAGATAAAAAAACTCCTTGTCCTTCATCTCACGGTAACGCCCGAAAGTCCGGTCGATAAAAGTCTTGAGTTGTCCCGTGATATTCATGTAATAGACCGGGCTTGCCAGCACGATAACATCTGCCCGTACCATCTTATCGACCAGCATCGGTACGTCGTCTTCTGCTTCATTGGCGCGATTGCCCACGCGCTGCTCGTCCGCTTCGGAGAAATAGTCGATACGGTAGTCGGCGAGAAAGATTTTCTCCACCCGTCCACCAACCTCTTCCGCACCACGGGCGAAGGCATCGCACAATAAATCGGTATTACCACCCTTACGTGGACTGCCGGAAACAATCAACACGTATTTGTTCTCTTTCTGTACGGTTGTCGTTTCCGAAAAGTTGATGTGGTATCGCTCCGCGCTTTTTCCGGCTTGCTTGTCGCCGCAAGAGGTCAAAGCCCCCGCAAGGAGGCTTACGACCATATAGATAATTGTTTTTTTCATATTTGGACAGATTTGATGGCTGTAGGCGTGTAGGTATGGTCATAGGTATAATCCTGAAAATTTCCGAAATTCCCGTTACCGTAGGATATATTGAACGACCTTCCCGCATCGCCAAGGTCAATGGCACGGATAACCGACATTTCCTCATCGGACAGCTCAAAGTCGAAAATGCTGATGTTTTCGAGAATGTGGTCCGGATTGGTTGAGCCGGGAACAGGACAAAGCCCTTCCTGCATGTGCCAGCGGAGAATAATCTGATAGACCGATTTTCCGTGAGCAGTGGCAATCTGTCGGAGTGTAGAATTATTAACGTCACCTCTGTTGTGGTTTAGCGGATACCAACACTCCACCTGAATGTCGTAGTTGTCAGCATAGAGTTGTCTGGCTTCCTTTCTTTGGGCAAGCGGATGACACTCTATCTGTGCCACTTGCGGTTTGATTTCCGCATTTTGCATGATATAATTGAACGCCTCCATGCGGTTGTCAAAATTACTGATACCGAGTGCACGTATTCTGCCTGCCTTATACTCATTTTCCATCACACGCCAACATGCGAGTATATCTTCCAAAGTGCCGGCGGGGTGATGAATATATACAAGGTCTATGTAATCGACTTGTAACCGCTCAAGCATTCCTTCAAACGCATTTTGCGCATCTGCCAAGTCTCCGGATATTTTGCTTGTCACCCATATTTCTTCCCGAGGAATGCCGCTTTCCTTTATTCCCCAGCCTGCTCCACGTTCATTATAATAGAACATGGCATCGTCCAAATGACGATAACCTGACTGGAGTGCCGAGATGACCATGCCACGAACTGTCTCGTTAAGCTGCTGCCGTTGGTTCGCGCCTTCCATACTTTGCACTTGGGTACCCAGTCCGAAACGAGGCATCATGACACCATTGTTGAGCCTTACAAGCGGAACTCCGGAAACCGATGTTATATTAGATACCGCCTGCGGTCCTCCGTCGGAAGTATTTCCTCCAGGTGCAGGCTGGGTCACTTGATGGTCGAAATTACCTGTATGGGACTCGCTCCCTCCACCGTCGATTTCTGTACCCGGTTCTTCTATGCTGTTTTCCGAATCTTTACATGAAGACAGGAAAGTCATGGTAAACAGCAAGGTGGATACTGCTATGAACTTTGATAAATAGATTGCTTTCATTTTGATTCTTTTATTATTTGATAAATCTATAAGATTATATCATTTACATTCTTTCGATACTTTAAAAGTTTCATCCTACTTGTGCAAGCCATTTTCGTTTTGGGTTAAAGGTTCTTCCCGAAAAATTCCGTCAGCTTGCTTGTCGCTTGTTCCACGTATTCCGGTACATAGTAAGTCTTGATGTGTGTCGCACCGGGGATAAGGAACAGTTCCTTGTTCTGCGTTCCTGTCGCTTTGCTGTAACATTGTTCGGTCATATAGAACGTGTCGGCAATGCTTCCTGCAATCATCAGCAACGGTTGATTGATAAGATACATACCCTCGCTCGCGTCGAAAGCCATAAGTTCCACAAGGCTGCTCTTGGTGTAACGGAAGGTGGAGTTGGGATGTGCATGGCTCTGGAGATAGTATCTGTAACCGTCACGATAGAGGTCGAACGGCAGTTTTGCCGCCTGCTCAGGTGTCACGCCGCTCATGTCGCCTACATATTCCGGTTCTCCGCCCTCAGCTTCTTTCTGGCGGGCTGCACAGGCATCGGCAAGACGCTCCTGCACCTCGTTGATCTGTGAATCGAGGAAACCGTTGCGGCGCACAAGTCCCGTGTTGAACATGCTCAATGTGGCCACCGCCTTGAAGCGTTTGTCGATCTGTGCTGCTTTCAGCGTATAACCACCTCCGCCACAGATGCCGAGAATACCGATGCGATTTGCATCCACACCCGGATACTGCGCCAGAATATCGGCGGCACGGCGGATGTCCTCTATACGATAAGCAGGTTTGTCCGTGTTGCGCGGCTCTCCCTCGCTGGCTCCTTGATAGGCTGCATCGAAGGCGATACAGATATAGCCCGCCTCGGCCATACGCTGACTATACAGCCCGGCAACCTGCTCCTTCACCCCTCCGTTCGGGTGGGCGACTACAAGAGCCGGATAGTTTTTCGCTGTATCATATCCTGCCGGAGTATAAACATTAGCGGCAATCTTAAGCCCGTTCAAGTCGTAAACAATGGGATGAATGTTTACCGCTCCCTCTTTGTTTTCCGCGATAGCGTCAGCATAGACCAATCCGAACGGATTGTCATTGTGACTTTTGATTGTTTTAGCGTCCACATAAGCGAACGGCATTTTCTCTTTCATTTCCATATTCTCTTGTGCATTTAATGTATTGCATACAGCCATTGTCGCACACAATACGGTCGTAATTGTCTTTTTCATTGTTTCTCAATATTTTATTGCAAAAATACGGTGAAGACAAGATACTGTTCTTATGTTATTTACGGTAAGAAGTACCATTTTTACGGGAAATGTATTTCTCCCAGAAACGAACGGCATCCTCGTGCCAGCCGTCGGCAGTCGTACCCCTGCCCAATCCGAACCCGTGACGCAGGTCGGGAAGCAGATGAAACTCGGCATCTATGCCCAACGCCTGAAGGTTTTCCACCCGTCGGTGCATGGTTGAAGGGCTGGCGATGGCATCGTCCTCACCGATTATCACATAGGTAGGCGGATCGTCCGGAGTATATTCCGAATGTCCCGTATATCCCATTATGACCGTCGCCGGACGCTCGTGTGTCGCTTCGATGAACCCTTGTGTAGAGTAAGAACCTAGGTAAGCCGCCATACGCGCACCCGCTGAACCTCCCCACAGGGAGTAATCATCAGTCGATACCTGCAACTCCTCCGCATGGCGCATGATGAAGTCGATGGCTTGAGCGAGATCTTCGCACGCTACCTGCGCACCGCCCGTCCGGTACTGGATGGAAAAGGCGTTATAACCCATCTTGCTCAATGCGATGGCAAGCGGAAATCCCTCGTGGATAGCACCGACATAGGAAAAACCACCGCCGGGACAAACGATGGCGAACGGTTTGCCCGGCTTTCCACGAAAGAAAAAAAGTCCCGTATTGTTCTTGCGTGCATCCGTCCGCTTGTCTTCATCGGAATAGATGTCATAAAAGAGGCGGTTCCCGTCCTGAACATAGTCGATCATCGTGTTGATGGTTTCCACGGCACGCTCTCCCGTCACATAGTTGTGGTATGGTAGCAGGCTTGCCACATTCGCAAGCGGCATATTGTCGTCATACCTGCGTTCGGCAGGCAGAATGAACTGTCCGAATCCGGTAAACGCCTCATGCTCTATCACGTCTTTTACGGTGCTGGCAGTAGTCAGATGTCCGTAAGTATTCATATTCCCGTTCTGTCCGTTCGGAAAAAAGAACGGCAGTGCGTTATAGAGGTATTCCGCCATAGGCCGAAACTCATGCCGTGCGCCGTCTTTTTCGTGAAAGGTGAGGTTGGAGAGCGGAAATACATCCGTAAGCCGTGCCATTGCCTCGACCTGTACCAATGTTTCACGATAGGCCGAATCGTCCGTCCCGCTTGCCGCCCAGATATAAAAGCCCGTACCTGTATGTGGAGATTGGCGAATGACACCAGCAAGGTACTCTGCTGTTTCCGTCGGGCGATTCATACCTGCAAATGCTCCCAACGACCAGCAATCGGCACTGACGGGCATGAAGAATTTGAAATAGTCCAGCGTATGCTCTAACGCGTACCACGTCGTTACAGCCCCCATCGAGAAGCCGCCTATGGCACGATGCTCGCGCGAGGATTCTAGACCTGCGGCGTCCGTACTTTCGGCGTATGTGCGGTAACGGCTTTCCACTATGGGGATAAGGTCGTTTATAAGTTCTTGCGGCAGAGCTTCGCAATACGGATCGGCATCGACATAATTCGGTGTCGGATTACCGTAGTTGTAACTGGGCGACACGACGATGGTGGGAGCCATGTCTCCGTTTTCCGTCATGTGGTCGAGCAGTTTGCGGAGCAGACCGTTTTCCGCTTCAAACGTGGTTGCCGCCGTGCCATAATGTCCGTGTACGAAGTAAAGTACGTTGTAGCGTTGGTCTGTATGCTCATCGTAGCCGTAAGGCAGATAGACGTATGCCGTATTGGTACGTGCTACGCCCGTGCCTTCGGCATAATCGTGCGTGTCGTAGTCAATGCGCACCACTTCTCCCCGTTGTTCCGCCTCCTGCTCGTAATTGACAGGAACGGAATTGGTCTTGTTCATCAGCCCTGTATAGTCGTGTGCCCGGTCGGGAGTTTCCGGCTCTTCCTGCTCCTGATCCGGCGGTAAGACCGGTCGGTTTTCTTCACTGTCCGAGCAGGAAACCAAACACAGACAGCAAAGCAGTATGGTTTGTAACATCATCTCTTTCATTGTGTCAATCCTTATGAAATTCATATCGCATCCACATCACGCCGTGTTCCCGCCGCGAAGCGGAAAGCAGTTGCAGCCGTTGTCCTTGGGCCGGATATTCAGTTGCGCCACCCATGTACTCGAAGATAGAGGGAACACCCGAAAGCCCGTCGATACCGGGATAGACAACCAGACTCAATTCGTCTATCAACCCTTCGGCAAGCAGTGCGCCATTGAGGATACCGCCACCCTGTACCGATACGCGACGGATGCCGAACTCACGACCGACAGCCTCAAGTCCTTCCCGAAGATTGGTCGCATCGCTGACGATAATATATGAAATGTGTATTTCACGCAGATGGGCAAGGTACTCTTCTGTTACATTCCGTCCCACGATGACGAGCATATTGTCCCCTCTCAAAGTTGGGGAAGTAAAATAGATGTCGCCTTCCGGGTCGGCAACGATAAACATGCGTTCCGAATGGCGTTCGCCGATGAATACGGCAGGCTCATCGGATGATATGGTATGCCCTGCAATACCGAATCGGTAAGTAAATATGGCGCGGACTGTATTTTTCCCGAACATCCACGCATCCGTATTCAGTTCACGACCGATGGTGGCATAGACTTTCAAGAGATCGCCGCGCTCTGCTTCGTAGGGAGCAGTCCAGCGCCCGTCGATCAGTCGTCCATCGACGGAGCTCATGATGTGACATATTATTTTCGGTTTCATACGCTACTTTTTTATAGGTGATCCTCCGAATACTTCGCTCATCTCCATTGCATCAAGAGCCGTGTCAATCGCCTTTACCTCCTCGTCAGTCAGGTGGATGTCCGCCGCACCTATGTTCTCTTTCAGCCGGCACAAGTGGCGTGTTCCGGGAATGGGGATGATGGCAGGACGCTTGTTCATCATCCACGCCAACGAGATTTGCGAGGCGGTAGCACGGTATTCGTCTGCCAGTTGTTCAAGGAGGGAAAAAAGCGCACGGTTCTTCTCGAAACTCTCCGGCCGGTACTGCGGCATCGACGCACGGTAGTCGGTCTCAGGGTCAAAAGACGTGTCGGCTGTATAACGGTTGGTCAGCAGGCCGTTGGCAAGCGGTGAATGTGCCACGAAACCGATGCCGAGTTCTTCGACAACGGGCAGTAGCGGCTCGTGCCAGCGTGCCATCATCGAGAAACGGTTTTGTATGGCCGTTACCGGGCAGACACGGTGGGCACGGCGTAGGTACTCTTCCGTTGTTTCCGAGATACCCCAATGCAGGATTTTACCCTCACGGATAAGATCTGCTATGACCTCCGCTACTGCTTCCGGTTCGATATTCGGATCGATGCGGTGCTGATAATAAAGGTCGATGCGGTCGGTTCGCAGACGGCGGAGCGATTCTTCCACCGAATGACGGATGGTTTCGGGGCGTGCATCGGGTATCAGGGCGTGAGGGCCTGCCACTTCGGGTGTGTCAAAGGTCAAGCCGAATTTCGTGGCAATGACGATATAATCACGGTAGGGACGCAGGGCTTTCCCCAACAGTTCCTCGTTATCATGCGGACGGTCGGCAGTACCATAGATTTCTGCGGTGTCGAAAAAAGTATAGCCCATATCCACGGCATCACCGAGAAGTTCCGTCATTTCGCGTCTGTCGGCAGGCGCACCGTAGGCGTGGCTCATACCCATGCACCCCAAGCCCACTGCGGAGACTCGCAATCCACTTAATCCTAATATTCTGTATTCCATATTGCTTATTTATTTACAGGAATTTGCATATTGCCGAGATAAGCCCGTTCTTTTTCTTCGAGCGACATATTGAAGAAGCGTTTTTCCTTGTTGAGCGAACGTATCTGCGCCATCTCCTCATCGGTCAGCTCGAAGTCGAAAATCTGTATATTCTCCTTGATGTAATCGGGATTCGATGCGCCGGGGATGGCGGAAAATCCCTCTTGCATATGCCAACGGAGAATGACTTGCGCCGGTGTTTTGCCGTGCGCTTCGGCAATGGCGATGATGGCCGGATCTTTGAACAGTGCGCCGTTGCTCATTGCACCACCCAACGGAAACCAGCAGGTGACGTGTATGCCGTAAGGTTTTACCTTTTCGCGTATGGCCAGCCGTTGTGCGTAAGGGTGACATTCGATTTGAAGCACGGCAGGTTTTACACGCGATTCGGTCATAATCTTATTGAACACCTCGTCACTCGCATCGAAATTGCTGATGCCTAAAGCCCGCACTTTGCCCATTGCCACAGCTTTTTCCATATCTCTCCATGCACCGACGAAGTCACCGACAGGCTGGTGTACATAGAGCAGATCGATGTAATCCAACTGCATACGCTCCAGCATCTCGTCGATGGCTTTCAGCGTCTTGCCTTCACCGTATTCAGTCGGCCAGAGCTTGCTGGTAATCCATATTTCCTCACGTGGAATGCCGCTCGCTTTCACGGCACGTCCTACGCCCGCTTCGTCGTTATAGGCATGGGCGGTGTCGATGTGACGGTAACCTGCCTTCAATGCCGTCAGACACGATTGTTCGCACACTTCGTCGGAGGGCTGGAGGAACGTCCCCAGTCCGAACTGTGGCATAAGGATTCCATTATTCAGTTGTACCATCGGTACGCCTGCGGCAGTCTTATAAATATCCTGCGCGAAAGAGGTGCTGCATATCATTGAAGCCAGCACCACGAGTCCGGTAAAGAATTTCTTTTTCATTTCATTATCTGTTTTTAATAGTACATTGTATTTGTTTACGCTTCGCGTACAATAAACGCTGTGCCTCGGCATAGTCTTCAAACAAGTTTGAGCCTCTGCACTCGGCTTGCAGTCTATTTCGACATTGCAAAGGTAGAGAGAAGCTATGGGGTAGGCTTTACAAGAAATTCGGTTGAAACTACACTTATTTCGGTTTTTGCATCCATCCGATACCGAAGTGATTAAGGTTCAAAATCATTTTCTGGAAAAATGGTAATTCGAGCCGTATTTTTTGTTCCATCGGCATGAACCGACGTATCTAACTTTGCACCCGGATTGACACGTAAACAATCAACAATTAAATAATGTAAGTCATTAGTGTCCCGTTAAAATGGGACGAGTTAAACAATTAATCAAAAAGCCCCGGAATCAGGGGATCATTTAGATCT
>NZ_JBCODG010000070.1:0-25860 GCF_040928965.1 Bacteroides sp. 2201st1_D9_2201SCRN_220225
GTCGATGAACAGTTGTTCTTGTTTCATGCGTATATTTGCACACTTTAGTTAAAACTGCGCAAATATAGGGCTTATAGTGATGCAATGCAAGTGGTTTAAAGTTTTTTTCATGAGGGTATGTCAAATTTAAAATTCGCTTACTATTTGTTTTTTTAGGCATGGGATTACATAGGTTTCACGGAAAAAGAATAAAGAAAATCTGTGTTTTCCGTATAATTCCGTGCCTAAAAAAACAAATAGTGTATTTTCTCCCTCTTATTTCCTATTCTTTGGTCTTTTCAGAAATAAGCAGCAATTTGTCTCCCACATGAAGTTTCAGAGTGCCGTTGGGTATCAGGTATTCGTTGTCGCGCTTCACTATCATAACGAGAGTTCCCTGGGGCAGGTTCATGTCTTTGAGGGTATCGCCTTTCGCGTCGAGCATCTCCCGGGTGACGGTTACATCGCACAGGTCGGAGTCGATATCTTCGGGCAGTTCCACTCCGAAGTCGTTACCTGTCTTTTCCATCGGGGTGGAAAGCCCCATGATGCGTGCTACTTTAGAGACGGTAGTACCTTGGATGACGAGTGAGAGGATGGTGATGAAGAACACGATGTTGAAGATTACATCTGCTCCCGGCACACCTGCCACTACCGGATAGGTAGCGAAGATAATGGGAACCGCGCCTCGCAACCCTACCCAGGACACAAACATTTTGGACTTCATATTGATACGTTTCCCGAACGGGAGCAGGCAGAGGAATATGCTGAGCGGACGTCCTATGACAATCATGAATACGCCGATGAGCAATGCCACGACTGCCACTTCCAGCATTTCGTGCGGGTTCACCAACAGACCGAGACAGAGGAACATGATAATCTGGAAAAGCCATGTCAGTCCATCCATAAACGTGTAAATCTCTTTGCGGTGCATGATTTTGTTGTTACCCACCATCATGCCGGCAATGTAGACGGCGAGGTATCCGTTGCCCTTCATCAGATCGGTAATGGAGAAGGTAAAGAATACGAACGACAACAGCAGAATGGGGTAGAGCGACTGGTTGTCTATATTCAGCCTGTTGAGCATAAGGATGGCCAGCTTGCCCAGCAGATAGCCGGCGGCAGCACCTACCACAAATTGTATTACGAAAGAGAAAGCTATCTGCGAAGCACCCATACCCGAGGACTGGATGAGCTGGATAAGTACGACAGTCAGCATATAGGCCATCGGGTCGTTGCTTCCGCTTTCCAACTCCAGCATGGGACGCAGGTTGTGCTTCAGGTTCATCTTCTGCGAGCGCAGGATGGCGAATACCGATGCCGAGTCCGTAGACGACATAGTGGAAGCCAGCAGCAGGGAGGTGATGAGCGGCAAGTGGATATTAGTCCAGCTCATGCCCGACAACCACCATATAAACAGTCCGGTAAACAGTGCCGTCAGCAGCACACCGAAAGTAGACAGTACAATACCGGGGGAGAGGATAGGCTTGATTTCGGTGAACTTGGTATCCATTCCGCCCGAAAACAGGATAATGCTCAAAGCCACCATACCGATGAACTGCGCTTCTTTGGCGTTGTGGAATTGCAATCCGAGTCCGTCGCTGCCGAAAAGCATGCCCACCACAAGAAAAAGTAACAAGGCGGGGACTCCGAAACGGTAACCGGTTTTGCCTACGATGATGCTGACAAAAAGTAAAATAGAACCTACAAGTAAAATGTTTTCAGCTGTAAATAGCATAAATAGTGTGTTATGAGTTTTATTGGAAAATGCTTTTTGTACCTTTGTGTACAAAGATATTCATTCTTGACAACAAAACCAAAACTTAATTGGTTCAATTAAATTTCAATACAAAAGTTGTCTCCTTTCCGGCTATCAGAGAGAGGCTTCCGCCGGATAAGCGCATGATTTGCCGGGAGATGCTCAGTCCGATGCCGCTTCCGTTTTCTTTGGTGGTGAAGAAAGGAATGAAAATATGCCCGGCAATGTCCGGGGGGATGGCAGGGCCGTTGTTGGATATTTCTATCAGTACGGCTTCGGCTTCGTTGCAGTAGGCGCGTATGTTGATGTGTTTTTCCGTAGTCGCTGCATTTGTTTCCGCTGTTGTTTCCGCATTTGTCCCCGTTGCTGCCGGAGCACCCGTTTCAAAAGCCTGTATGGCATTTTTCAGTAAGTTTATGATGACTTGCGAAATGAGGTTTTCGTCGGCATAGAGTATCAAATCGTCGGGAACGATGGAAACATTGAACGTAACCGGGGTGTCGGGATATTGATGGCGCGCCAGTTCCGCCATACGGTTGATGAAGCCTTTGAGGTAGAACAGGGACGGTTCGGGAGTGGGGATGCGCGTAAACCTGCGGTAGGATTCTACGAAAGCGAGCAACCCTTTGCCTGTGGTACTGATTGTTTGCAGACCGTGCCGCATCTCTTCTTTCGATATCCGGGCTTCGGTCAGTTTCAGCAGGGTATCGCTCAGGGAAGTGATGGGGGTTACGGCGTTCATGATTTCATGGGTCAGCACGCGTGTAAGTCGTATCCAGGAGTCTATCTCCTTTTCGTCCAGTTCGTTGTTGATGTCGTTCAGGGCGAGGATGCGCAGGTGCTCTTGGCGTACGGTGATGTCGCTGACGCGGACAGATAGGTTTACGGTTCCGCGTTCGTTGCCGAATGCCGCCTGGAACTTGTCGCCGGGACGGCAGGCGGTGAGCGTATCCGTCAGATGGGCGTCCACGCGCGACAGTTGGCGGACGTGCGTAAATACTTCCAGTCCGAGCAGGCGCAGGGCTTCGTTGTTCTTTTGATAGACGGCTCCGTTGTCGTTCAGCACGATGATACCGGTGTTTACACAGTCGAGGATAAGCTCGTAGTACTTCTCCCGTTGGGCGGTTTCACTCTTTACATTATGCAGGATACGGGCTACGCGGTTCAGCGAACGGTTTACGAGGCGGTTGTCTTCGGTTCCATCCGTTTCGGAGAAGTGGATGGTGGTATCGTTGTTTTCGATGGCATCGAGCATGAAAAGAACTTTACGGGTGTGGCGGCGGTACAACCGCTGCTGCCAGTATACTGCCAAAGGAAGAAGCACGGTGAACAGGACAGCCCAGAGCAGAGGGTCGCCCCAACCATGCGCACCCGGCTGTTTCAGAAAGAACAGCGTCCACATTATGCCAGCAGCCGCGGCTGTGAGCAGGCTGACGACAGTCCGGAAAACGTAATATTGGCTGATATCCTTAGGTTTTTCAAAGCCCATACTTCTTCATTTTATTGTAAAGCGTCTGCCGGGTAATTCCCAGTTGCGAGGCCACCGCCGAGAGATTGCCACCGCACTTGTCCAGCGTGTGGCGTATCATTTGCTTTTCCATGTCTTCAAGAGTGGATGCGGCAGGCATTTCCGGGGCTTCGTTCCTGCGTTGCAACTGGAACAATCCGGCAGAGAGGAATGCACCGTCGCAGATGATAACGGCTTTCTCGATGGCATGTTCCAGTTCGCGGATGTTGCCGGACCAGGGGTGCAGCATCAGCTTCTCCCGCGCCGCATTGTCCAGACGCAAGGCCGGCTTCCCGTATTGCTTGCAGAAACGTGTGATGAAACGCTCTGCCAGTGGGATGATATCTTCCTGCCGTTCACGCAGCGCAGGAATTTCAAGATGGATGGTGTTGATGCGGTAGAGCAGGTCTTCACGGAATTCTCCTTTATCCGCCATTTCGGACAGGTTGCGGTTGGTGGCGCAGATAAGGCGGATATCTACGGGAACAGGCATATTGCTGCCCACCCGCACGATGCTGCGGCGCTGGATGGCGGTCAGCAGTTTGGCTTGCAGGTGATAGGGGAGGTTGCCTATTTCATCGAGGAAGAGCGTGCTGTGGTCGGCAACCTCGAACTTTCCGGGACGGTCGGCATGGGCATCGGTGAACGCCCCCTTCACATGGCCGAAAAGCTCGCTTTCAAAAAGGCTTTCGGTAATGGCACCCATGTCCACGCTTACCATTTCCTTGCGGTGGCGTGCGGAGAGGGCATGTATCTCGCGGGCAAGCATCTCTTTGCCCGTGCCGTTCTCGCCGGTGATGAGGATGTTGGCATCGGTGGCCGCTACCTTTTCTACCAGCATGCGAAGCTGCTGCATGACGGGGCTTTCTCCCCAGTACATGGAAGAAGCGGTGCTTGCAGGCGTGGTTGCTGTTTTCTTCCCGGATGCAGGGGCGTTTTGTGCGGCATTCAGCAGGGTTTCCACTAACTTTCCGTTATCCCAGGGCTTGACGATAAAGTCCGTTGCTCCTTCCTTTATCCCCCGTACGGCAAGGTCTATGTCGGCATAGGCGGTGAACAGCACTACGGGGAGCGCCGGATATTGTTTCTTTATTTCGTGCAGCCAGTAAAGCCCCTCGTTTCCGGTATTGATGCCGGATGTGAAATTCATATCGAGAAGCACTGCCTGCCACGTATCTTCGCGTAAGGTGGCGGGAAGGGTAACCGGTGAAGAAAGGACGGTTATTTTATCAAAATAAGGCTTCAACAGCAGTTGCAATGCGGTGAGTACGCCGCGATTGTCATCAACGATAAGAATGTTTCCGGATTTCTTCATGGCAGAACGATGTCTTGTTATATTTGTGAGGGCAAATATATTCTATTTTCCCGAGAAAGAAGGAAAAGGGGCGGAATAATTCGGGGACTTTTTCATTGGGCTTTGCTGCCCGGCAAGACACATGGATGTTTTTTTATAAGGAGCGGAAGTAACAAAAGCAGTAGCAGAAGAGGGGCTGCGCTACGTTCCGCCTCAGGGTACATGCCGTACCACGACAAGGTAGGTGTCATACCACGGTGTGGTATACGTTGTACCACCGCAGGGTACATGCCGTACCATAGCGAGGTACTTCTTGTACCACCGTGGGATACATCTCGTACCACTGCAAGATACAGCCGGCAACCTTGCGGTAACTGTAATTTCACTTGAAAGACATGTCTTACAGCAACTGTAGCTTCACTCCGAAGGACAAGCTCAGGTAATCCTTCGGCTTCAGGTACTTGTTGGTGAATGCACTTACGATGTACAGGTCGCAGGTACTGATTTCGTAGAACAGCGTAATGGCTTTTGCCGTAAATCTGCGGCGCGGGTCGATATCATACGTAATGCGTTGTCCGAGGAAAGCGTGGATGCGTACTTTGGACGAGAAACCGTAGTAGCCTTTCGGATAACGATCCGGTTCGTTCACCCAGAATTCATCGCCGAACACGGTATTGAAGTACATACCGCAGGTAAGGGGTTCTGCCGAGAACCGGCTTTCTTTGATTTGCAGGCTCCAGGGGATGTAGTTCTGCTTCAAGGTAAATGTCAATTTGGTGCAGTCGGACTGATATTTGGGCAGGACACCCAGAAAAATATCCGTTTCCCATTGGTTGCGCTTGCCGTAATCCCAGCCTGTGCCCAGCGAGAGGAGTCCCATATTGCCGGCAAACTGTATCTTGGTGTGTGTCGGAATCAAAGCTTCCCACCGTTTGCGGTAGCGGTGCACGCGCCGGTCGTAACGGCTGTGGCGTGTACGGCCGGTAACGACGGTGTCGGGTTTGCGTTGCAGGTAAACTGTATCGTGCTTTACAATAATCACCGTATCCCGTTCCTGTGCGGAAAGCGGGCTGCACCACAGCAACAGCAGGCAGATGGCGGCGAGTGCCGGCAGATTAGAAATAGACCACTTCGCGCTCATATCCTTCGGGTGTTATGGTGAATACATAGTAGTTGCGGTTCTTCATGCAGTCGCTCATGTAGTACATGATGCCGTCCTCAAAGAGGTTTTCCTCGAAGACGTGGTGCTCGTGGGCGGCAGTGCAGAACTGTATGCCGGGAAATTCGGTTACGTAGCGGTGAAAGACGCGTGCCACGTTATTATTGAACTGGTCGGCATAGGGACGTACGTGCATGGACACAACGGTTTTGTCGAATTCGTCCTTGCGGTCGGTAAGCTCTTTTTCGAGGAACGTGAAGTCGGGAATGGGGCGGGAGTAGTCAAACTCCATAGCGTTGGTGTTGAGGCATACGAACTTCACCCGTCCGGCAATGAATGAGAAGTTAGGGTCGCCGAATACGGCGCGGTATGTTTCTTCTCCCGTGCCGAGGCAGTCGTGGTTGCCTATCAGGGCTACGTAGGGCACACGGAGCTTGTTCATGATGTCGCGCTGCCACAGAAACTCGTCCGTCACGCCGAAGTCGCTCATGTCACCGCCGTGGATAACGAAGTCGATGTCATCGCGCTTGTTTATCTCTCCCACGAAGTCCAGCGTTTCGTCGTACCAGCGTTGCGAGTCGCCCATGGTCACGAACTTAATCGTTGTCTTGTCCTTGCATTTCTGCTCTATCTCCGCAATATTATGGGCGTTTACATCGGTTTCACCGTTGATGCGTACATCATACGGATGATAGTCTATCATGTCGCAACTGCCCATAAGCAGGCAGAGGAATGACAGAAGTAAAGGTTTATATGGCTTCATCATAATAACTCTATACAGTCTATATCTATGAAAGTTGAATTATCTGTCAGTATATATCTATGGAAACTGAGGGCAAAGGTAAAGTTTTCATTCGATAGAAAAGTTGTCCTATTTTCCGTTTTTCTGTTCTGTAAGTGATGATTTGGCTAATCAGGCCAGGGGTTGCAAAGAATAAATGTCTGTTTATCTGATTTGTAGGCAGGCATTAAGCAGATAGTATTTGATTATTCGGCAGGTGGTGTCTAATTATTGGACGGGTGGTGTCTAATTTTTAGACACTTGCATAAGGATTATTTATGCAGGATTACCTGATAATCAAAATCATAACTCCTTTGGCACGCTTTCTGCATTATTATAGGCAGGAAAACATGGCGGCAAGCCATGTATTTCCGATACTGTAGGTTTACGAATTATAAATTAGTATACGATGAAACAAATCTATTATGTCATTCAAACCCTGCTTCGGGGACGCGGCTCGAATATCATCAAGATAATCTCTTTGGGATTAAGCCTGACGATGAGTATCCTGCTGTTCTCCCGCGTGGCGTACGAGCAGAGTTTCGACACCTGCTACAAAGACTACGACAATCTCTACCAAATCTGGTCGGTATTTACCGTTAAGGGCGAGAAGTACCCGCCGCAAGAGCAGAATTGCGGCCCTGTGGCGGGCGCCATACTGGAGAACTTTCCCGAACAGGTGGAAGCTGCTACCAGCACCTGCCATTGGATGAATGCCCCGTTATACAATGAAAACGCTCGTTTTGACGAAAGAAAGATAGTGGCGGATTCACTCTTTTTCAAGACAATGGGTATCGAAGTGCTGAGCGGTAATCCAGTGAAAGACCTTCAGCAGCCCAATGTGATTTTCCTAAGCGACCGCTTTGCCGGGAGAATATTCGGCGGAGAGAATCCGGTGGGAAAGACCGTCAACTACAATCACGAGAAAGACTTTACGGTGAAAGGTACTTATGAGGCATTGCCCGAAAATGCAACCGTCCATCCTGAAGCCGTTATCTCTATGCCCACCTTGTGGAACGACGGAGTCGGCAACTACTCATGGCGCGGGGGAGACAGTTATCCCGAATACATCCGTTTCCGTCCCGGTGCGGACAAGTCGGTGGTGAATGCGCGTATAGACGCTATGATAGAGAAATATCGCCCGGAAGAGGACAAAAAGAAGTATGGCTATACGGCGTTTGTAAAGCCTATCCGTGACACCTACCGCAATTACGAAAGCGTAGAGCGGATGCGTAATATCATGACCGTCCTCGGCCTTGCCATTCTTTTCATTGCGGCGCTGAACTACGTGCTGATTTCCATTTCCTCACTTACATACCGTGCCAAAGCGGTAGGCGTGCATAAATGCAACGGGGCAAGCGGCGGCAAGATATTCGGCATGTTCCTTTTGGAAACGGGCATTATCATTGCGGCGGCGTTGCTCCTGATGGCTTTGGTGCTGCTGAATTTCCGGGAGTTCTTTGAAGATACCGCTGCGGCGAAACTTTCTTTGCTGCTTGCTCCGGAACGCATCTGGGTTCCGCTGACGGTGGTCGGCATACTGTTTATGGTGGGCGGAGTATTGCCGGGACGTTTGTTTGCCCGTATTCCCGTATCCCAAGTGTTCCGCCGCTATACCGAAGGGAAGAAAGGCTGGAAGCGTCCGCTGCTTTTCATCCAGTTTGCAGGGGTGGCATTCATTTGCGGACTTATGTGCGTGGTGATGGTGCAGTATCAATATGTGCTGAACAAGGATATGGGGTATAATCCGCAGCGGATGGCATTTGCCAATGCCTATTGGAACGAGGATAAAGAGAGTGATGCCGCTCTCCGGTTCTTTAAAGGGCTTCCTTATGTAGAGGCGGTGACCAGTGCCAACAATACACCTGTCAGCGGATATAGCGGCTCTATGATTCGTGACGCATCGGGCAATGTGCTTTTTTCCACACGTGCCTGTTACTATATGCGGGAGGACTATCCGGCAATGATGGGCATGGCGTTCAAGGCGGGGCGTATGGCACGTACGAAAGATGAGATAATTGTAAATGAAACATTTGCGGACATGATGCATTGGGGAAACGATGCCGTGGGGCGTACCGTCGATGTAGACAATGCTGCACAGATGAAAGTGGCGGGGGTGCTGAAAGATTTCCAGATAGGGGATTTCACGGAAGCCAAGATGCCTTTTGTCGCCCGCTATAATCAACATTTTACGGGGACGGTACATGTCCGTTTGAAAGAACCTTTTGTACAGAACCTGCGGCAACTGAACAAGGATGCAGCCGATGCCTTCGGCAATCAGACCATCGACTTCGTCAGCTATGAAAAGCAGATTACCGATTCCTACAACAGTGTCCGCGTGTTCCGCAATGCCACACTGATGGCGGCCGTAACGATGTTCTTCGTCATGCTGATGGGGCTGATAGGATATACTGCCGATGAAGTACGCCGTCGCGGCAAGGAGATTGCCATCCGCAAGGTCAACGGTGCGGAAGCATCCTCTATCCTGGAATTGCTTTCCAAAGACGTGCTTGTCGTAGCATTGCCGGCAGTTGTTCTCGGAACTCTTGCATCGTGGTATATTAACGGTATCTGGATGGAGCAGTTTGCCGAGCAGGTTCCTCTCGGTTGGGTTGTATATCTGCTGGTGGTAATCGCCAATCTGGCGGTAATCGTAGGTTGCGTCCTTTGGAAGTCCTGGCGGATAGCCAACGAGAACCCTGTGAACAGTATCAAGAGTGAATAAAAAAGCGTATAACATAGAAAAACAAAACAATATGATTAAGATAAACGACATCAGTAAAGTATTCCGTACCTCGGAAGTGGAGACGGTAGCGTTGAACCATGTAAACCTCGAAGTGAAAGAAGGGGAATTTGTAGCCATCATGGGCCCGTCCGGTTGCGGCAAGTCTACCTTATTGAATATACTCGGCCTGCTGGACAATCCTACGGAAGGCAGTTATAAGTTGCTCGGGCAGGAAGTGGCGGACCTGAAAGAGAAAGAACGTACCCGCGTGCGCAAAGGCAAGTTGGGATTCGTGTTCCAAAGTTTCAACCTGATAGATGAGTTGAACGTTTACGAAAATGTAGAACTGCCTCTTACCTATTTGGGCGTGAAAGCGGGTGAACGCAAGCGCATGGTAGATGATATCCTGAAACGGATGAACATCAGCCACCGTGCCAAGCACTTTCCGCAACAGCTTTCCGGCGGTCAGCAGCAGCGTGTAGCCATTGCCCGCGCCGTGGTGACGAACCCGAAACTGATTCTTGCCGATGAGCCTACCGGTAACCTGGACTCCAAGAACGGTGCGGAAGTGATGAACCTGCTGACGGAACTGAACCGGGAAGGCACTACCATTGTCATGGTGACGCACTCCCGGCACGATGCCTCGTTTGCACACCGTACGGTACACTTGTTCGACGGCAGTGTGGTGGCGAGCGTAGCCTCGAACGATTTATAAGGATTAAGACTGGAGAGGAGACAACCTCTTCAGTTTCTTTACATATATCCACAGGGCAACGACCGCCGTAACGAATGCAAAGAAGTCCGATACGGGCATACACGTCCAGATACCGTCCAGCCCCATGTAGCGGGGCAGGATAATCAGTCCCGGCAGCAGGTACAACAACTGCCGGGTAAGGGACAGGAATATGCTGATTTTCGCCTTGCCGATGCTTTGGAAGAAGTTGCCGATAACGATTTGCGCACCTACCAGCGGGAACATGGCTATGCCGATACGCACTCCTCTGGAAGCCATGTCAATCAGTTGCCCGTCACTGGTAAAGACAGCCGATACGGCATGCGGAAACAGTTCGCAGATGATAAAGCCCGTACTGGTGATGCACACGCCCGTAAGGATGCTCAGGCGTAGCGTAGCCTTTACGCGGTCGTACTTCTGTGCTCCGAAGTTGTAGCCCACGATGGGCTGCATGCCCATGGTCAGTCCCAGTACAATCATTACGTACAGCACCAGCAACCGGTTCATGATGCCGTAAGCGCCGATAGCCATGTCGCCGCCGTAACGTTGCAGGCTGTTGTTGACGATGATGACGATGACGCATGCCGTTACATTCATCAGGAACGGAGACATCCCTATGGAGAAAATGCTGCTGATAATGCGCTTTTTCATCTTCCAGAAACCCGGTTGCAAGCGTACGATGCTTGTCTTTTGCAGGAAGTGGCTTACTACCCATATCATGCCGATAAATTGCGAAATGACCGTTGCCGTTGCTGCGCCGCGGATACCCCAGTCGAAGTGGAAGATGAAGATAGGGGCGAGAATAATGTTGCACACCACCGTAACCATCGAAGTCAGCATCGCTTTCTTGGGATACCCCGTGGCACGCATGATGTTGTTCAATCCTATCATTGTATATGTCACCGGCGTACCCAACAGGATTATCTGCATAAAGTTCCGTGCATACGGCAGCGTTTCGTTGCTGGCACCGAAAAAGCGCAGGATTTCGTCCAGGAAGATAAAGGAGATGCCGCCGAACAGGAATGCGTTGACAAGGCACAGCATCAGGGTGTGGTTCAGCACTTCTGTGGCTCCGTCCGTATCTTTCTGCCCCAGGCGTATGGATGATATGGTGGAGCCGCCTGCCGAGACTACCGTACAGAAAGCGACCACCAGGTTCATCAGCGGAAAGGTGATGGCAAGCCCGGCAATACCCATGGCGCCTACGCCATGACCGATGAATATACTGTCGATGATATTATATAACGAAGTAATTGTCATACCGATAATGGCAGGGATGGAATACTGCACAAGCAGTTTGCCTATTCGTTCGGTTCCCAAAATATGCGGATCGTTCATTGGATATACGTCAATTAAGTGTTTGCAAAGATAGTGAAAGCTTCCTATCTTATCAAAAGATAATGAATATTTGCTCAGTTCGATGATTATTCAGACCTTTGCGCCCGAATATTATATTTGTTTTTTTAATATGGATACAACAAAAACAACGGCCGTCCTGTTCGATTTCGACGGAGTGGTAATGGATACCGAAACGCAGTATTCCGTCTTTTGGCATAAAGCGGGGGTGGACTATCTGGGCATGGACGATTTGGAGAGCCGCATAAAGGGGCAGACCATGACCTACATCTACGACACTTTCTTTGCCGGAAAGACAAAGGAACAGCAGGAAATCACCACCGCCCTCAACGCTTTTGAGCGGGACATGGCGTATGATTACATCCCCGGTGTGCTCGATTTCATTGCCGACCTGCGCCGTAACCACGTGAAAATGGCGGTTGTCACCAGTTCCAACGACCGGAAAATGGCTGCCGTCTACCGTGCCCGCCCCGAGGTAAGGACAATGTTCGACCGGATTCTTACCGCAGAGATGTTTTCCCGTTCAAAGCCGGCTCCCGACTGCTTCCTGCTCGGTATGGAAGTATTCGGCACGACTCCCGGCAGCACCTATGTATTCGAGGACTCCTTTAACGGACTGAAAGCGGGCATGGCATCCGAAGCCACCGTGATAGGACTGGCAACGACCAACTCCCGTGAGGCTATAGCTCCGTTATGTCATTGTGTATTGGATGATTTTACGGGATTCACTTACGATAAAATGCTTCAAGTGCACAAGTAATGGGAAAAAACGCTAACTTTGCGCGCTATTTTAATTGATAACTCATTAACACATTCATTAAGATTATGGCTGGATATATTTCAGACGACACTCGTAAAGTAACTACGCATCGCCTTGTTGAGATGAAACAGAGAGGCGAAAAAATATCGATGCTGACCTCGTACGACTATACCATGGCGCAGATTGTTGACGGCGCAGGTATGGACGTCATCCTGGTGGGCGACTCCGCTTCCAACGTAATGGCGGGTAACGTGACTACACTGCCCATAACCCTCGACCAGATGATTTATCATGCCAAGTCCGTCGTGCGCGGCGTAAAGCGCGCAATGGTAGTGGTGGATATGCCTTTCGGCTCTTATCAGGGAAACGAAATGGAAGGTCTTGCATCTGCCATCCGCATCATGAAGGAGAGCCATGCCGATGCCCTGAAGCTGGAAGGCGGGGAAGAAATCATCGGTACGGTAAAACGCATTCTCAGCGCAGGTATTCCTATTATGGGACACCTCGGACTGATGCCTCAGTCTATCAACAAGTACGGAACATACACGGTACGCGCCAAGGACGATGCCGAAGCGGAGAAGCTGGTACGCGACGCCCACCTGCTGGAAGAAGCCGGATGCTTTGCCCTTGTACTGGAGAAGATTCCCGCTGCGTTGGCAGAGCGTGTGGCAGGCGAGCTGACTATTCCCGTCATCGGCATCGGCGCCGGTAGCGGCGTGGACGGCCAGGTGCTGGTAGTACAGGATATGCTGGGCATGAACAACGGTTTCCGCCCCCGTTTCCTGCGCCGTTATGCCGACCTGCATACTGTAATGACCGATGCTATCAGCCATTACATTTCCGATGTGAAGAACTTAGACTTCCCGAATGAGAAAGAACAGTACTGACAGGCTTATGACGCTGAACTTCTGGCGGATGTGCACAGCTAATCTGCTACTGTTCGCATCCGTCTACATGCTTTTTCCCGTACTTTCGTTCGTAATGCCGGAGCAGTTGGGAATGTCCGTTTCCCGGACAGGCGACATGTTTCTGGCATTCATTGCGGCGATGTTTGCGGCAGGCCCGTTTCATGCCTATCTGTGCGATGAGTATAAGCGGAAGAACGTATTGCTTTCTTCTGCTTTCGTCATGCTGGCTGCAATGGCAGGGTATGCCTTTGCCGACAGCTATCTCAAGCTGATGCTGCTTGCTTCGGTACAGGGCGTATGCTTCGGACTGGCAACGACGGCGGGCATTACGGTGGCTATCGACATTACCACATCTACAAGGCGCAGTGCCGGCAATATGATTTATGCGTGGTCTGCCCGGCTGGGTATGCTGGCAGGGGCGTGCGCAGGCTTCCTGCTGTACGACCTTTACGGTTTCCGCACGGTTGTTTATGTAGCCGTTGCCGTGGGAGTTCTCGGCATGTATTTCGCATCGACGGTATATGTGGCTTTCCGTGCGCCTATCGGGATGAGGCTGTGCAGCCTGGACCGCTTCCTGCTGCCGCGTGCATGGGTTCCTGCGCTGAATATGCTGCTGATAGCTTTCGTGCCGGGCGTATTGCTGCCATTGCTCTATATAGGCGACTACATTGCATTCCTGGCATTGGCGGCGTTGACGTTTCTGACGCTGCCGTTTACAAGGATGTTCGTAAAGCTATCTCATCACTGCCAGCGGGGAACGGGTAACACGACTTGCCACCTGGTTATGGAAACCGGACTTCTGGCGGGTCTGGCAACGGCTTGCCGCCTGGCAGATGCGTTCCTGCTTTACCACGCCGCCGGTGTAGCCGCCATACTTGCCTTGTTCTTCTTCGTCCTGCTGACGTATCCCTACTATAAAAGGAAAAGGGTAAGATAACGTCTGCCTTTAAAGATACGGTATAAAGATTATCAATCCTATAATTGCCGCCGCAACAGCGCACACCAGCACTGCTCCGGCGGCAATGTCTTTTACCTGCCCCGCAACGGGGTGCCGTTCGGGAGATACCCGGTCCACCAGCCTTTCGATAGCTGTGTTGAACAGCTCGGCGGCAATCACCACACCGAAACAGAGGATAACGACCGTCCATTCCGTGCGTGTAATGCCTAAAACAAATCCCGCAAGGGTTACTGCCGCCATGGCAATCAGATGAAAACTCAGGTTCTGCTCCTTGCCTGCGCAGCTCCGGATGCCCTGCCAGGCATAACCGAAACTGCGGAGCTGTTTTTTGAAATCGTATCGCATAGTTGGTAAATTGAGAATTGAGAATTAAAACATTGAGAAATAAGGGCGGGGGAGACGCAGTGTTGGACTTGGGAAACGTAGAGTTCTACTTTAGGATTGTAAAGTAGAACTTTAGCGTCGCCAAGTAGCACTTTAGAAACGTAGTGTAGCACTTTACGGTCCGCAATGTTGAACTTGGGATTTACCCCGTCAGTTGCGCGATACCTGCTTTACTCCCTTTACCGTCCTCAGCTTCTTGATGAGCGCTTCCAGTCTTCCGGTGTCGCCTACCATGATGGTAAGCGTTCCCGAGAATAATCCGTCGTGCGAGTCTATGCCGATGCTCCGCAGCGTAATGCCGGTCTCTTTGGAGATGATGGAAGTGATATTGGTAACGATGCCTATGTCGTCGTGTCCCACCACACGCAGCGTAATGGGGTATTGCGTGCCTTGCGACTTGCCAGCCCAGCGTGCCTTTACGATGCGGTACCCGAAGCGTTCGCGCAAGTCGCTTGCATTCGGACAGTCGCAGCGGTGTATCTTGATGCCGCCGCTTACGGTTACGAAACCGAATACCTCATCTCCGTAGATAGGATTGCAGCAGCGTGCCAGCTTGAAGTCCAGCCCTTTCAGGTTCTGGTCGATGACGAGCACGTCCTCTTTGGCGGTGGTCTCTTCGGGCAGGGCGGCAGCCTGCAGGTTATAGCCTTCGGCGCTGCGGTACACGATGTCGTCGTGCGTGTCGTTCTCCCGTTTCTGGAGTTCGAGGTACTTGTCGATGATGCCGTTCACGTCGAGCGTTTCATCGGCAATGCTCTGGTAGAAGTCCGTCACCACCTTGAAGCCGAGCCGCTTGATGAGACGCATCATCGTACCCTCGTCATACTCTATTTTCCGGTTCTTGAACTTACGTTCCAATGTCTCCTTGGCAAAGGCGTGCTGGCGGGCAGCCATTTCCTTGAGCGCCTGCCGTATCTTGGTGCGCGCCTTGGAAGTGGTGACAATGTTCAGCCAGTCCTGCTTGGGCGTCTGTGTATTGGACGTCATGATTTCCACCTGGTCGCCGCTGTTCAGTATCTGCTTCAACTGTGCGTTCTTGCCGTTTACCTTGGCTCCTATACATTTGCAGCCCAGCTTGCTGTGGATGTGGAAGGCGAAGTCGAGCACGGTGGAACCCTTGCCCAGTTTGAACAAGTCTCCCTTGGGGGTAAAGACGAACACTTCGTCTTCGTATAAGTCCAGCTTGAACTGGTCCATGGTCTCCAGTCCGCTGCTGTCGGAGTTCTCCAGCGCTTCACGTACGGAAGTCAGCCATTCGTCCAGTCCGCTTTCGCCTTTCACGCCCTTGTACCGCCAGTGGGCGGCAAGCCCCCGTTCGGCTATCTCGTCCATGCGTTCGGTGCGTATCTGCACTTCCACCCATTTGCCTTCAGGCCCCATGACGGTGATGTGCAGCGATTCGTAGCCGTTGCTCTTGGGCACGGACAGCCAGTCGCGCAGACGCTTCGGGTTGGGCTGGTACATATCCGTTACAATGGAATATGCCTGCCAGCACTCCAGCTTCTCTTTTTCCACTTGGGAGTCCAGGATTACACGGATGGCAAACAGGTCGTACACACCCTCGAAAGGACACTTCTGCTTCTTCATCTTCTGGTAGATGGAGTGGATGGACTTGGTGCGCCCCTTGATGTGGAAATGCAGTCCCGCCTCTTCCAGCTTCTTCTGTACCGGAGCGATAAAAGCGGCTATATACTTGTCGCGCGATGCTTTGGTTTCATTCAGTTTCTCCTTGATGTGGTAGTAGACTTCCTTCTCCGTGTACTTCAGCGAAAGGTCTTCCAGTTCCGACTTCAGTTTGTACAGCCCCAGCTTATGGGCGAGGGGAGCGTACAGATAGGCGGCTTCATTGGCCACCTGCCTGCGTGCTTCGTCGTTCTCGCACTCCTTTATCTGGCGCATGATGTTCACGCGGTCGGCAATCATGATGAGGATAACGCGCATGTCCTCTGCAAAGGACAGCAGCAGGTTGCGGAAGTTCTCCGACTCGATGGTGGGGCTTTTGGCGTAAAGTTTGTTTACCCGTATCAGTCCGCGTATGATGCCCGCCACATCCTCGCCGTAGTTCCGTTCCACTTCTTCGGCGGTACAGGTGCCGCAGCGCACGGAGTCGTGGAGCATCAGTCCCAGGATGGATGCCCGCCTCATGCCTATCTCTTCCGCCACGATAACGGCGGTCTGCATATCCTTTATAATCGGGTTCAGCCCGAAGATATCCCGCTGTATGCGGTTGTTCTGTATAGAGTTTACAAGATGTGTTTTCAGCTTTCTGCAATCGCCCTTGCGGAGCGTCTCTCCGGAAAGCTGCAATAATTTTCGGTAGAGCACGAAGAGCAAACGCTTCTCTTCGGCTGTGAAAAATTCACCTGTTTCCATAATTGTCCGTATTTTCTGCTGTAAAGGTAGTTTTTTTCTTCCTTTTCATGACGGTGCTTGTGCTTTTTTTGTATTTTTGGGCATCAATTAATTAATTTAGATATTATGATAACACTCCAAGACAAAGAACTACTTGCCAAGAAAGGCATATCGGAAGAACAGATAGCCGAACAGCTGGCCTGCTTCGAAAAGGGATTTCCATATTTAAAGTTGTCTGCCGCTGCTTCCGTGGAGCAGGGTATACTGGCTCCGGATGCCGATGAGCAGAAAAAATATCTGAATGCGTGGGAAGCATATACTCAGACAGACAAAACGGTGGTGAAATTTGTTCCGGCATCGGGCGCGGCAAGCCGTATGTTTAAGAATTTATTTGAATTCCTCGGAGCGGAATACGATGCTCCGCAGTCGGACTTTGAGAAAACATTCTTCGGGAAAATCGGGAAGTTCGCTTTCTATGACGACCTGAACGCCGCTTGCCTGAAAACAACCAGCAAGGATATTCCCGCTCTGATTGCCGCCGGCAATTACAAGGCGGTGGTTGCCGCCCTGCTCGAATCGGCAGGATTGAATTACGGCGCGCTTCCGAAAGGATTGCTGAAGTTTCATAAATACGAGGACGGCAGCCGTACCCCGCTCGAAGAACATCTGGTGGAAGGTGCGCTTTATGCTGCCAACAAGAGCGGTAAGGTAAACGTGCACTTCACCGTATCTCCCGAACACCGTGCGCTGTTCAAGGCGTTGGTAGACGAGAAAGCCGCGGCTTATGCCAGAAAGTACGGCGTGGATTACAACATCAGCTTCTCCGAGCAGAAACCGAGCACCGATACCGTTGCCGCCGATATGGAGAACAAGCCTTTCCGCGATAACGGCAAGCTTCTGTTCCGTCCGGGCGGTCACGGCGCATTGATAGAGAACCTGAACGACCTCGATGCCGATGTCATCTTCATTAAGAACATCGACAACGTAGTGCCCGATAAACTGAAAGGCGATACCGTATTATATAAGAAGCTGATTGCCGGTGTGCTCATCACCTTGCAGCAGCAGGCTTTTGCCTATCTGCAACTGCTGGACAGCGGCAAGTACACGCACGAGCAGGTTCTCGACATCCTGCAGTTTGTACAGAAGAAGCTGTTCTGCAAGAACCCCGAAACGAAGAATCTGGAAGATGCCGAACTGGTGATTTACCTGAAAGAGAAGCTGAACCGTCCGATGCGTGTCTGCGGCATGGTGAAGAACGTAGGCGAGCCGGGTGGCGGTCCGTTCCTTGCTTACAACAGCGACGGTACGATTTCCCTGCAAATCCTCGAAAGTTCTCAGATTGACATGAATGACCCTGAGAAGAAGGATATGTTTGAAAAAGGTACGCACTTCAATCCGGTAGACCTGGTATGTGCAGTGCGCGACTATAAGGGCCATAAGTTCGATTTGGTGAAGTATGTGGACAAGGCTACGGGCTTCATCTCCTATAAGTCGAAGAACGGCAAAGACCTGAAAGCTCTGGAACTTCCCGGATTGTGGAACGGTGCCATGAGCGACTGGAATACGGTCTTTGTAGAAGTACCTCTGACTACATTCAATCCGGTGAAGACGGTGAATGACCTGTTGAGAGAACAGCACCAGTGATGATAGCTGCAAGTTGACGGTTTACGGTTTACTATTTCCGCAGTGCGGTGGCGGTAGGCCGTAAATCGTCAGTTTTATGCCTGAACATCCAATAATAAACAACAAATTGCCAATCATAAAAAACAATAATAATAGGTAGTAAAAAAATTAGTAACCGATGAAAAAGATTTTACTGTTAGGTTCCGGTGAACTGGGTAAAGAGTTTGTAATTTCAGCTCAGCGTAAGGGGCAATATATCATAGCCTGCGACTCTTACGCCGGAGCACCCGCCATGCAGGTGGCGGACGAGTGCGAAGTGTTCAGCATGCTGGACGGCGAAGCATTGGAACGTGTGGTGCGTAAACACCGGCCGGACATTATCGTACCCGAAATAGAGGCTATCCGTACGGAACGCCTGTACGATTTCGAGAAAGAGGGTATTCAGGTTGTGCCCAGCGCGCGTGCGGTCAACTTTACAATGAACCGTAAGGCTATCCGCGACCTTGCTGCCAAGGAACTGGGACTGAAAACAGCCAGGTACTTCTATGCCAAATCCCTGGATGAGCTGAAGGCTGCTGCCGAAAAAATCGGTTTCCCTTGTGTGGTAAAGCCGCTGATGTCCTCTTCCGGCAAGGGGCAGTCGCTCGTAAAGAGTGCCGACGAACTGGAGCATGCCTGGGAGTACGGCTGCAACGGAAGCCGTGGCGACATCAAGGAGCTTATCATTGAGGAGTTTATCAAGTTCGATAGTGAAATCACCTTGCTGACGGTTACCCAAAAGAATGGCCCTACCTTGTTCTGCCCGCCTATCGGACATGTGCAGAAAGGCGGCGACTATCGCGAGAGCTTCCAGCCCGCCCATATCGACCCTGCCCATTTAAAGGAAGCGCAGGATATGGCGGAGAAAGTGACCCGTGCCCTGACCGGTGCCGGTTTGTGGGGAGTGGAATTTTTCCTGAGCCACGAGAACGGCGTTTACTTCTCCGAACTCTCTCCGCGTCCGCACGATACGGGCATGGTGACACTGGCAGGAACACAGAACCTGAACGAATTCGAATTGCATTGCCGCGCCGTACTCGGTTTGCCCATTCCGGGTATCAAGCAGGAGCGGATAGGGGCGAGTGCCGTTATCCTTTCGCCCATTGCCAGTCAGGAGCGTCCCAACTACCGCGGCATGGAAGAGGTGACCAAAGAAGAAGATACTTACTTGCGTATCTTCGGCAAGCCTACCACCCGCGTCAATCGCCGTATGGGTGTTGTATTGTGCTATGCCCCGTTGGACAGCGACCTCGATGCGCTGCGCGATAAAGCCAAACGGATAGCCGCGAAAGTAGAAGTGTACTGAGTTTAAGTATAAAATATAAAGTATGAGGTATAACCGTGCTCCATCCGCATGGTTATACCTCATACTTTTATGCTTAATTAAAGAGTCCCGGGTAAATTTCTCCGCCCAGTTCACTCACATTCAGTTGCCGTTGCAGCTTTCCGTCCGGTGCATAGAACAGTTGGAATTCTTCACCGGAATTGTAGCCTTCCACTTCGATAATGATTACCGCAGGACGTTTGGGAAACGTGACTATCCTTACATCCCTCAATCTCATGGAAGCCATAATGCTTTCCATAAATGCTTCCGCAACGGGAGCGGGAACTTTCTCCAGCGACTCCACATCATTCTCCATCATTACCCATTGGGCATTTTCATCGAACCACACATCTGTTTCCCTGCCGTCAATAACGAATTCTGCTACGTAACATCCTGCCATCTGTTCCCACTGGGCATTTGCAACATACGGGTACATCTTTTCGAAAGCAGCCTGTATGCTTGTGGGAACTCCTTTGGCAACGGTGGAAACGGAAATAAACAGTAGCATGCCTGCTACCAAACAAAATCTGAATCTTTTCATCCTGAAATTAAGTATGAAGTATAAAATATAGGGTATAACAATGTCCCGTCCGCATGGTTCATTCCTCATACTTTATATTTCATACTTTTAAACGGTCAGTTTCCCTTTATATACGAATGCTTTTTCACCGAAGTCTACATCCGGCAATACGGCATCCGCCGCAAACAGTCCGTACACCGATGATCCCGAACCGCTCATCGAAGCATAGACAGCGCCTTGCCGGTACATTTCTTCCTTGATTGCCCCGATAGCGGGAAACTGCGGGAACACGCTCTCTTCGAAGTCATTCACCATATACTCTTTCCATGCTTCAATGGGCAGCTGCACCGTCTCCTTCAGTGACCGTTCCGGACGGTGCGGCTTTATTTGTGAGAAAGCATCCCGTGTGGAAACGAATATATCCGGTTTTACCAGCCAGAGCTGATACCCTTTCAGCGACAAGGATATAGGCGAGAACACATTTCCGATGCCTTCCGCATAGGTAGGAGCATTCCGGATGAAGAAAGCGCAATCCGCTCCCAGGCGGGCGGCATACTCTTCCAGAGTCCCGGTACTCAGTCCAAGGCCGAACTTCTCATTCAGCATTTTCAGCATAAATGCAGCATCTGCCGAGCCGCCACCCAATCCGGCCCCCGATGGGATATGCTTGAACAGATGAATATCCACCGACGGCAGGTCGAACAACCCGTCCAGCAGCTTATACGCCTTCACCACGAGGTTGTTTTCCGCTTCTCCCGTTATTTCCATACCTGCCTGATGCAGGCAATATTTTCCGTCACCCTCGCGCAGCGGGTTTATTTCCAGCGCATCTTCCACGGGAATAGGGTAGAAGATGGTCTCCAGGTTATGGTAGCCGTCCGGTCGTTTTTCTGTAATATTCAGTCCCAGGTTTATTTTAGCATTCGGAAAAGTAAGCATCGTTAAATTGAGAATTAAGAATTGAAATTAAAAAAATAAAAACGGGCCTGTCAAAGCAGGCTTCGGAGACAAAGTTAATGAATTCTGTTCATAGTAGATTGAAAACTTAACAACGATTTGTTGATTGCTATCAATAAAATCATTTATCTTTGCTTTCCCTTTTGAAAGGCGGACTATTTATTTCTTAATTTTTAAATTTCAATTCTTAATTCATAAAGTGGCAGAACAAAGACGAACAACCCGCACCCCGAAGTCGAAATCACCCCAGCCGGTCAACGATTACGGGCGTATCCAGCCGCAGGCGCCGGAACTGGAAGAAGCCGTTTTGGGTGCATTGATGATCGAGAAAGACGCTTATTCGCTGGTGAGCGAAATTCTCCGTCCCGAATCTTTTTACGAACACCGGCATCAGCTGATATACTCCGCTATCACAGACCTTGCCGTCAATCAGAAACCGGTGGACATTCTCACCGTGAAGGAGCAGCTTGCCAAGCGCGGAGATTTGGAAGAGGTGGGCGGCCCGTTCTACATCACCCAGCTCAGCAGCAAGGTGGCATCCTCTGCGCATATCGAGTATCACGCCCGTATCATTGCCCAAAAGGCGTTGGCGCGTGAGCTGATAACTTTCACCAGTAACATACAGTCCAAAGCATTCGACGAGACGCTCGATGTGGACGACCTGATGCAGGAAGCCGAAGGCAAGCTCTTCGAGATTTCGCAGCAGAACATGAAGAAGGACTATACGCAAATCAATCCGGTCATTGCCGAAGCGTACGACCTTATTCAGAAAGCCGCCGCCCGTACCGACGGTTTGAGCGGTCTTGAGAGCGGATTTACGAAACTGGACAAGATGACTTCCGGCTGGCAGAACTCCGACCTCATTATCATAGCCGCCCGTCCTGCCATGGGTAAGACGGCGTTCGTGCTCTCCATGGCGAAGAACATTGCCGTGAACTTCCGCAATCCCGTTGCCTTGTTCTCCCTTGAAATGAGCAACGTACAGTTGGTGAACCGTCTTATCTCCAACGTGTGCGAGATACCGAGCGAGAAAATCAAAAGCGGACAGCTTGCCGATTACGAATGGCAGCAGTTGGACTATAAGCTGCGCGACCTGCTGGATGCGCCTCTGTACGTGGATGATACTCCTTCGCTTTCCGTATTCGAACTTCGTACCAAGGCCCGCCGTCTGGTTCGCGAGCATGGGGTGAAGGTAATTATTATCGACTACCTGCAATTGATGAATGCCAGCGGCATGTCGTTCGGCAGCCGTCAGGAAGAGGTGAGTACGATTTCGCGTTCTTTGAAGGGGTTGGCCAAGGAGTTGAACATTCCCATTATTGCCTTGTCTCAGTTGAACCGTGGTGTAGAGAACCGTGAGGGGGAAGAGGGCAAGCGTCCGCAGTTGAGCGACCTTCGCGAGTCCGGAGCCATCGAGCAGGATGCCGATATGGTGTGCTTCATCCACCGTCCCGAATATTACAAGATTTATACTTCCGCCGACGGCACAGACCTGCGCGGCATGGCGGAAATTATCATAGCCAAGCACCGTAACGGTGCCGTGGGCGATGTGCGCCTGCGCTTTATCGGCCAGTACACCCGCTTCCAGAATCCGGAAGACGATATGGTTATTCCGCCGCCTACCGAGGGTATGGGAGGAGCCACGTTCGGTTCGCGTATGAATGCGCCCATTGGCAGTCCCTCTACACCACCGCCTCCGTCTGCCTCCGACTATATGCCTCAAACGGACAATCCGTTTGGCGGGGTGGGATTGGACGGGCCTGTACCGTTTTAATGGCATTGGGCAGCTTACATGAAAAAATGTCTGTTATATATATGTATTAGTTTTACTGTTACGATTATATCGGCTTTGGATATGTAGGTCTATATAAAATAGTCTTCCCCGCACTTCACAGTGCAGGGAAGACACAGCAAACAAACAAAACATTTCCGATTTGAATAGGGGATATTCTTATCGGATGGTTTTGTCTATGGTTTAATCTTGGACACAACGTATTGTAAATGCGTGATTCCTTGCATTTACGGATGCTGGTGGAGTATAGCCAACAGCGAAACCTAAATAATACGATGATGTATTTCCGCTATATACACTACTGCTCCAATAATAACCTCCTGCACCGGTACGATACTGTTTTTTGTCAGCAGCATGCCAGTAACCGGAGGCAGGAAAACGAGTTACACCGTCAGTGAAAGTATAAGTTTTGTAACCGTTTATAGTACTGGTTCCATAAATGTTGGTAGAAAGGTCTCCCCAATTTCCATTTGTTGTATATTTGTCAATATCTCCAAACTCTTTGTAAGTAGGCATACGCCAACTGCCTGTAACAGCACCAGTCTTGCTTAAATATCGGCAAATATCACCTTTATAGGCTTGATAAAATTCATCAGTATTGAGAGCATTATCATTCAAGTAGGTATTGTTTGGGTCAATACTGTTACTTAAAACTTCATTGTAAAAGCAATAAATAGAGTTAAAGTCGTATGATTTGCAATCCCAAGTACTATTTTGGGGAGAGGTAGGATTATATATCGGAATATAATATGCACTTGGAGCAGAGTTTCCCGAAGATGGTATACCTATTAGTGACCCCCAACGGAAGTGTACACCTTGTTTTAAATCGGAATCATTGGATATAGCAGTATCAAATGTAAGTTTGCTGCCGTCCCAATAAATATTGCTTCCTGCCCAGATAATGCTACTTTTTTTGTATGTAACCCGTGTGTCGGTAGTTGTGGGTTTGAGTGTAATATTATAAGTATAGTTACAGTTACGTTTGATATTGAAATTTGTTGTAGTGGTAGCTCCAAGATATATTTCCCAGGACAGAAATTTATATCCGGTGGCTTTGCCGTAAATTACAACATAGGTTGCAGAATCCGGTGCGTTTGCTTTTATTTTTTCTTTTTGCTGGGTTATTGTGGTATTTATTCCTGCCCGATTTTCGAACATGTAGAATATTGTATTTATGTTTGTAGGGGAGTTCGGGGAAATACTTCCACTGTCTGTCCAATCCGTCGGTTGGGAAGGGATAGCCGCATCTTTTGCCCGGGTTGTTTGTGTATCGGTTGGTTCGGATTCAGTGTCTAACGGGTGTAATACATAGTACGTTTTATTTGGAATGCCATAAATGCGGTAACTGTCAATGTTGATTCCGTAACCTTGATCTATATTTACATTTAGTGTGATTTTTGCAGCTATTCGTTTTACTGTTATATCCGGAAGCGAATTGTTTCCAGTAGCTATATTTATGTGGCTTTGGCTTCCTGTCATAGGCAATACATTGTTTTTTGTCAGACTGTTCCAATCATAGAGAGAGTAAGTCTTGTTTTTCAGATTGTTTTCCCAATGAATGTCATAGCTGTTGAAGAGTTCCGGAGTTCCTGTATTTGCAATAGCATAAATGGTACAATCAGTAGCGCTGTGGGTATTTATTGTAACTGTATTGTTCGTGGTATATTTTTGTCCAATCAAATTTCCATTGCTGTCATATATAAGTATATGTAAGTCCTTGATGAGATTCTCTTCCACTCGTGTCGTTGCGTCTGTTTGTTGTTCACTTTTTACATGCAGGTATATTATGGCAGATGCTTCTTTTGCATCTTTGATACAGGCATCTTGTTGGCAAGAAGTGCATATTACTGCTTGTATCAACAAAACAGTTGTTAGTGATAATGCTGTAAGTACTTTTAAACGAAAAGAGGTGGAGATGCTCATATTGCTATATAATTTACTCAGATGACTTAATCATTTACAATTCTGTATCTTGATGAATATTCTCCCAAGGCAGTACATCCATTGTTATCAAAGGAGGAGTATAATGAAAGTCTATATTGATATCTGTTTGTTTACCGGCAGGTGCATGTAATTTCTTGAAGCTGTTGTCTTGTGTTATAGTGTATATTATTTCATGTTCCCGGTATATGTCTATTTCTATGTATTCCTCTTGTGCGGTAGGAAATATTCGGAAAGGAAGTGTATATACATCTCCTTGTTTGTCTGTGTATGATACGGGTTTATATCCTGCACTTTTACCGGTAATCTTTCCTGTAAAATTCACTTCTGTTCCTGTGCCTCTGACGATGAGCGTATACGGTTTCCCATTATATGGGCAATGTTTTGTCAGATAATTGGTACGTATATTCAGGCTTGCTGACATACGTTCCATAACCAGTGTTAGATATTCTACCTGTCTGCTTCTTGTAGTTGCATTGTTCACTTCCTTTTTGCAATAGAAAATATCAGTAATGGGCAAATGACTTCCTTCTGTATCTTCTCTGAGTCGGAAACGTGCTTCTTCGATAGTAGTGCCTATGGGAATATCGGGAGCAATTAAGGTATCTTTCTTTATATTTCCCCATACCACGAGGGTAAGCCTTTCGTTTTTATCATCTCTGAAAATCAGATCAGATGAAATATCTGTGGGTATTTTCCTTATAAATCCTTTCTCGTTGAATAGATAGACTTCCACTTTTTGCAAGGCGTCTGTTGCAGTGAGGTCGTTTCCCTCGGAGTCTACAGCTTGCATATCGAGCACATATTGTATGCAGTCTCCGGTGTCTTCCCGCACGCATGATGTGTACAGAAAGGTGAGACTAACATACAATATCGTGAATAGGAATATGCGGGCAGGCTTCATGGCGGTTGTTCTGAACTTTTGAATATTTGGTAATTATTCGAATGTCACGTCCTGCGTGATGTTCAGTGCCCAGTCGGCTACACTCACTGTCAGTTCGAGTGAAGT